>JBMCMJ010000037.1:0-14917 GCA_048615135.1 Pseudomonadota bacterium | reverse complement strand
TCAAGACCGTGTTCGACGCCAAGACCGGCGAACTGCTCGGCGCGCACATGGTCGGCGCGGAGGTCACCGAGCTGATCCAGGGCTACGCGGTGGCCCGCCAGCTGGAGGCAACGGAACTGGACCTGATGCACACCGTCTTCCCGCACCCCACCTTGTCGGAAATGATGCACGAATCGGTCCTGGACGCCTATGGCCGCGCGATCCATTTCTAGGAACCATACAGCGAGGTTCCCATGCCCACCGTCACGGTGAAGGCCGGCCCGACCGCGGCGCCGGCGACGACACGCCGCAAGCCCGCCTGGATCCGGGTCAAGGCCCCGACCCACCCGGTCTACTACGAGACGCGGCAGTTGCTGCGGCAGAAGAGCCTGCACACGGTCTGCGAGGAGGCCGCGTGCCCGAACATCGGCGAGTGCTGGTCGAAGCGGCACGCGACGGTGATGATCCTCGGCGACACCTGCACGCGGGCCTGTGCGTTCTGCAACGTCAAGACGGGTGCGCCCAAGGCCGTCGACCCGAACGAGCCCGAGCATCTGGCCCAGGTGGTCGAGACCATGCAACTCGAGCACGTGGTGATCACCTCGGTCGACCGCGACGACCTCGACGATGGCGGGGCGGCGCAGTTCGTGAAGTGCATCGAGGCGATCCGCCGCCGTCGGCCCGCAACCACCATCGAGATCCTGACGCCGGACTTTCTCAGGAAGCCGCTCGCGGTGGTGGATGCGATCGTCGCCGCACGGCCCGACGTCTACAACCACAACCTGGAGACGGTGCCGCGGCTCTACCGGACCGTGCGACCGGGGGCGCGCTACTACCACTCGCTGCGCCTGCTCGACCACGTCAAGCAGCGCGACCCGTCGCTGTTCACCAAGTCGGGGCTGATGGTCGGGCTCGGCGAGGAGAAGCGCGAGGTGCTGCAGGTGATGGACGACATGCGCTCGGCGGATGTCGACTTCCTCACCATCGGCCAGTACCTGCAGCCGACCCGCCGCCACCACGAGGTGATGCGGTTCGTCGAACCCGCCGAATTCGAGGCCTATGCCAAGGCGGCCCGCGCCAAGGGCTTCGCTTTGGTCTCCGCCTCGCCCTTGACCCGTTCCTCCTACCACGCCGGCGACGATTTCCAGCGGCTGCGCGCCGCCCGTGTCGCCCAACTCGACGCCGCGGCCAACTGAGCCATGCCGACCCACGCCGAAAAGCGCCATCTGCCCTACACGCCGGCCCAGCTCTACGAACTGGTCGCCGGGGTGGACAAATATCCGGAATTCCTGCCCTGGTGCAAAGCCGCCCGCGTGACCAAGCGCGAGGGCAAGGTTTTCTATGCCGACCTCGTGATCGCCTTCAAGGTCTATCGCGAACGCTTCACCTCGAAGGTCGAGCTGCATCCCGAAACGCGCGAAATCGATGTCCAATACATCGATGGGCCGTTCCGTTACCTGAACAACCACTGGGCGTTCAAGCAAGCCGAGGACGGCGGCTGCATCGTCGACTTCTACGTCGACTTCGAGTTCAAGTCGAAGGTGCTGCAGAAGCTGATCGGCCTGTTGTTCAACGAAGCCGTCCGGCGGATGGTCGCGGCGTTCGAGGCGCGGGCGATCGCGCTCTACGGACCGCGCGAGGCGCAGCCCTCCCACGCCGAGCGCCAGCGCTTGGCCGCCTCACGCGGCTGAGGCGGGCACCGCCTGCAGGACGAGATCGAGGGCCGCATCCACCGTTGCCCGGCGGATCTGGCTGCGGTCGCCCGGAAAGACGGCGCGGAGGTGGACAGGCGATGTGCCGCGGCACCACACGGCCAGGTGGACGAGGCCCACGGGCTTGGTCGGCGTCCCGCCGCCGGGCCCGGCGATGCCGGTGACGGCCACCGCGACATCCGCGTCGAGGGCGCGCACGCACCCCTCGGCCATCGCCCGGGCGACGGGCTCGCTGACCGCGCCGTGCGCCTCGAGCATCGCCAACGGCACGCCCAGCAGCCGGTGCTTGATGTCGTTGTGGTAGGCGACGATGCCGCCGAGGACGACGTCGGACGAGCCGGCGAGGTCGGTCAGCCGGGCAGCGATCAGGCCACCGGTGCAGCTCTCCGCCGTGGCGAGCCGCCAGCCGTGGAGGCGGCAACGCTCGAGCACCGCGCGGGCGAGGCCAGTGGTCATGCGGGCAGCAGCACGGTGGCGGCCGCCTGGGCGGCGATGCCCTCGCCGCGGCCGGTGAAGCCGAGCCCCTCGGTGGTCGTCGCCTTGACGCTCACCGCTGCGGGCTCGATGCCGCAGATGGCGGCGATGCGCGCCCGCATGGCCTCGCGGTGCGGGCCGATCTTCGGCCGCTCGCAGAGGATCGTGAGGTCGAGGTGGTGGAGGGTCCCGCCGCGGGCGCGCACCCGGCGGCAGGCTTCCTCGAGGAAGATCGCGCTGTCGGCCCCCTTCCATTGTATGTCCGAGGGCGGAAAGAGTGTGCCGATGTCGCCGTCGCCGAGGGTGCCGAGAATGGCGTCGGTCAGGGCGTGCAGCGCCACGTCGGCGTCCGAGTGACCGAGCAGGGTGAACGGGCAGGGGATGACGAGGCCGCCGAGCACGACGCCGTCGCCCGCCGCGAGGCGGTGGACGTCGAAACCGGTGCCGGTGCGCGGCACGAGCGCCGTCGGCGCGAGGAACCGTTCGGCGAGCGCGAGGTCGTGCGGGTCGGTGATCTTCATCGCCAAAGGATCGCCCGCGACGACGTGGACGTCGAGCCCCAGAAGCTCGATCAGCGCCGCATCGTCGGTGACGGCCGCACCGGCCGCTTCGCGATGCGCCCGGCAGAGCAGGGCATAGTCGAAGCCCTGCGGCGTCTGCACGGCAACGAGGCCGTCGCGCGGCACGGTCGCACCGACCAGCTCGTCCGCGACGCGCTTCAGGGTGTCGCGCACCGCGAGGCCGGGGATCACCGCCCCATGATGCTCGAGGGCGGCGAGGACCCGGTCGATCACCCCGCGCGGCACCAGCGGCCTTGCTGCATCGTGGATCAGCACATGGCGCGGCGCATGTGGCTCGAGGGCCCGCAGCGCCGCCTCGACCGAGGCGGCCCGCTCGGCCCCGCCGATCACGGGCGGCGGCAGCGTCAGCCCCGTCGTGGCCCGGGCGAACGTCTCGCGTGCGTCGGCGGCGATCACCGCCAGCACGCCGGCGATGCCCGGATGGTTGGCGAAGGCCTCCAGCGCCCTGCGGAACACGGGCTTGCCGCCCAGGTCGCGATATTGCTTGGCCGGACCGCCGAACCGGCTACCGCTGCCGGCACCCACCACGACCGCCCAGGTTCCGCCCATCGTTGCTCCGTCCGCTGCGCTGCCTGCGGCCGCATGAAGCACGTCGCCGCGCGAGAATCGATCCCTCTCGATGGTTGTGTCCGCGCTCTCGGGTGATTACTGTGCCGCAAAACTGGGCAAAGAACCTCGTTTGGCCCGTGGAGTAGTTGTCTTGCCCAAAGTTTGCTCATCCAGGCCGCCGGGCGGGGGCGATCGCATGGAGACCATCGACCGCCTCGTCCTGAACGCCATGCCGGGCGGCATCGTGCTGGTGGATGACGATCTGCGCTTCGTCTACGTCAATCCGGCCGGCGAGGCGATGCTCGCCAGCAGCGACGGCTACCTGCGCGGCCGTCCGCTGGTCGATATCGTGCCCGGCGACGCCCACGTGGTGGCGCTGATCGGCGAGGTGGCGGAGCAGGGACACTCGATCTCCGACTACGGCATTCCGTTCAGCACTCGGCGCGGCGAGACCCATCTGGTCGACATCCACGTCTCGCCGGTGGGCGATCCGCCGAGCCACGTGCTCGCGGTGCTGCATCCCTGCTCGGTCGCCCGCCAGCTCGACCAGCAACTGGCCAACCGCTCGGCCGCCCGCTCGGTCTCGCAGCTGGCGGCGATGCTGGCGCACGAGGTGAAGAACCCGCTCTCGGGTATCCGCGGGGCCGCGCAACTGCTCGAGCCAGCACTGGAGGCCGAGGACCGTGTCCTGGTCCAGCTGATCTGCGACGAGACGGACCGGGTCGTGGCGCTGGTCGACCGCATGGAGCAGTTCACCGAGGCGCGGCCGGTCACCCCCGAGCCGGTCAACGTCCATCGGGTCCTGGAGCACGTGCGTCGGTTGGCCGAATCCGGCTTCGGGCGGCACCTGCATATCGTCGAGCGCTACGATCCCTCGCTGCCGCCCGTGGCGGGCGATCGCGACCGGCTGGTCCAGGTGTTCCTCAACCTCGTCAAGAATGCCTGCGAGGCCGCACCCCAGACCGGCGGCGAGGTGCGGCTCGTCACCCACTACCGGCACGGGCTGCGCATCGGCCACAAGAACAGCCGCGAGCGCCTGGAACTGCCGATCACCATCGAGGTCTGGGACAACGGACCGGGCGTGCCCGAAGACCTCGCCTCGCAACTGTTCGATCCGTTCGTCACCGGCAAGGCGAAGGGAACCGGCCTCGGCCTGTCGCTGGTGGCCAAGATCGTCAACGACCACGGCGGCGTCGTCGGCTTCCAGAACCACCCGCAGGGGACGGTCTTCCGGGTCAGCCTTCCCGCCCATGTCGACTCCGGGGGACGCTGAAGCCATGACCGAACGCACGATCCTCATCGCCGAGGACGACAATTCCATCCGCACGGTCGTCAGCCGCGCCCTCTCCCGGCAGGGCTTCAACGTCCAGGCGACCCGTGCGGCCAGCACCTTCTGGCAGTGGGTCGAGGAGGGGATCGGCGATGCGGCGATCATGGACGTGATGCTGCCGGACGAGAACAGCCTCGACATCCTGCCGCAGATCCGCAGCCGCCGCCCCGATCTGCCGATCATCGTCATGAGTGCGCAGAACACGCTGCTCACGGCGGTGCGCGCCGCCGAGCGCGGGGCGTTCGAGTATCTGCCCAAGCCGTTCGATATCGCCACGCTGCTCGCCGCTGTCCAGCGCGCCCTGAGTTCGACGCGGACCCGCCCCGAGCCCGGCCGCGAGCGCCTGGAGGGCGAGGAGAACCTGCCGATCATCGGCCGCTCGCCGGCGATGCAGGACATCTACCGGATCCTGGCGCGGCTGGTCGGGACCGATCTGACCGTGCTCGTCTCCGGTGAGAGCGGCACCGGCAAGGAGTTGGTGGCCCGCGCCCTGCACGACTACGGCCGGCGGCGCCACGGGCCGTTCGTCGCCCTCAACATGGCGGCGATTCCGAAGGAGCTGATCGAGAGCGAGCTGTTCGGCCACGAGAAGGGCGCCTTCACCGGCGCCGGCGCCAGGAAGGCCGGGCGTTTCGAGCAGGCCGAGGGCGGTACGCTGTTTCTCGACGAGATCGGCGACATGCCACTCGAAGCGCAGACCCGGCTGTTGCGCGTGCTGCAGCAGGGCGAGTTCATGCCCGTCGGCGCGCGCGAGCCGGTCAAGGCGGACGTCCGCATCCTCGCCGCCAGCCATCGCGAACTGCGCACGCTGGTCGCGCAGGGCCTGTTCCGCGAGGACCTCTTCTACCGGCTGAACGTCGTGCCGATCCGCCTGCCGTCGCTGCGCGAGCGGGTCGAGGACATCCCGGCGCTGGTCGAGCATTTCCTGGCGGGCGCCCATGCCGACGGCCTGCCGCTGAAGTCGTTCGATCCCGAGGCGATCCAGCTGCTCAAGCAGCACGACTGGCCGGGCAACGTGCGCGAGCTGGAGAACCTCGTGCGGCGGATGGTCGTGCTCTACACCGAGGACGTGATCGGCGCGGCACTGGTCGAACTGGAACTCCGGGAGGCGCGGCGCCCGGACGGGAACCATGGCGGGGCGGCGCTCGACGACAGCCTCGCGGCGACGGTCACCCGTCACGTCGAGCGGCTGTTCGCCTCGGCCGGCCGGGTCGACGACGTCAACGAGCTCTATCTGCAGGTCCTGCACGAGGTGGAGCGGCCGCTGATCGCCGAGACCCTGGCGTTGACCCGTGGCAACCAGCTCCGCGCCGCGCAAATCCTCGGCTTGAACCGCAACACGCTTCGCAAGAAAATCCGCGACCTCGACATCGACGTGATCCGCAGCCCGCGTTGACGGAACCCGCGCTGGCTGGGGACGAACGGGAGATCCCGTGACGCTTTCGAAGCTGGGCGCGAGCCTGAAGAGCGCCACACGGCGGGCCTGGGACTGGCTGGACGGGCAGAGCGTCGCGGTACGGATGGTCGTACTGCTGGCGGTACTGGTGAGCCTGGGCGGGGCCATCACGTGGCTCGCGATCGCCACCAACCGGGACGGCGGGCCGGGGCCGCGCCTCGTGCTGTGGCTGCTCAATCTCAACCTCGTCCTGCTGCTCGGGCTCGCCTTTCTCGTGGCACGACGCTCGCGCACCCTGTGGCGGGCCCGCCGGACGGGCTCGGGGCGCAGCCTGCAGGCGCGCATGATGCTGATGTTCGGGCTGGTCGCCGTCACCCCGGCGCTGCTCGTCTCGGTGTTCTCGCTGGTGTTCTTCAACTTCGGCCTCGACACGTGGTTCGGCGACCGGGTGCAGCGGGCGCTGACCAATTCGCTGAGCGTCGCGCGGGCCTATCTCGACGAGCACAAGGAGAACATCCGCGCCGACGCGCTCGCCATGGCGACCGACCTCGGGACCGAGATGCCGTTTCTCGTCAACAACGAAGCTCGCCTCGGCCGGCTGCTCGACGCCCAGGCCGCGTTGCGGTCGTTGACCGAGGCGGTGGTGTTCACGGGCGAGCGCGAGGAACTCGCCCGCAGCGGCCTCACCTTCGGCATCGATGTCACCGAGATCGGCGCGCAGGAACTTGCCGACGCCGCGGCCGGTTCGGTCGTGATCCTGACCAGCGGCGCCGACGACCGGGTGCGGGCCCTGGTCCGGGTCTCGGACTTTCTCGATGCCTATCTGATCGTCGGCCGATTCGTCGATGCGGCGGTACTCGGCTACGTCGCCGAGACCGAGCGGGTGGTCGGCGACTACCGGGCGATCGCGCGGGAGCGCCAGGACATCCGGCTCACCTTCACCTTGATCTTCACCACCGTGGCGCTGCTTCTCCTCCTCTCGGCGATCTGGGCCGGGGCCACCTTCGCCGACCGGATCGCGACGCCGATCAGCCGGTTGTCGATCGCGGCCGACCGGGTGCGCGGTGGTGACTTGGAGGTGCGGGTGGGGGAGGCGGTCAAGGAGGAGGAGATCGGTACCCTCACCCGTGCCTTCAACCGGATGACCGCGCAGCTCAGCGCCCAGCGCCACGCCTTGATGGCCGCCAACCAGGAACTGGACGAGCGCCGGCGCTTCACCGAGGCGGTGCTGGGCGGCGTGAGCGCCGGCGTCATCGGGCTCAGCCCCGAGGGCTGGATCGTGCTGCCGAACCGCTCGGCCGCCGCGTTCCTGGGCGTGAGCGTGGAGCAGATGGTCGGTGCGCGCCTCGCGGACGTGTTCGCCGAGGCGGAGGGCATGGTGGCGCACGCCGCGGAGCGGCCGGAGACGCCCGTGCGCGAACAGCTCGACATCGTGCGGGCGGGCCGTGTCCACACCGTGCTGATGCGCATCGAGGCCCAGGTCATCGACGGCGAGATCCACGGCTACGTGCTGACCTTCGATGACATCTCGGCGCTGATGCAGGCGCAGCGCCAAGCCGCGTGGGCGGACGTCGCCCGACGCGTGGCCCACGAGATCAAGAACCCGCTGACCCCGATCCAGCTCTCCGCCGAACGGCTCGGCCGCAAATACGCGGCGCTTGCCGGCGACAACCGGCCCCATTTCGAACGCTGCGTCACCACCATCGCCGACCAGGTCGAGATCATCCGCCGGCTGATCGACGAGTTCTCGACCTTCGCGCGCATGCCGAGTGCCGAGCTGAAGGACGAAGCCGTGGTCGACATCGTCCGGCGCACGGTCGAACTGCAGCGGGCGGGCTATCCGGGGATCCGCTTCGAGGTGGAGGCCCCGCCGGGCGACGTCCGGCTCACCTGCGACGGCCGCAAGCTCGCCCAGGCCCTGACCAACATCCTGCAAAACGCGGCGCAGGCGATCCAAGAGTCGGGGCAGGGCAGCGGGACCATCCTCACCGCCATCGACCGCGACGGCCCGGAGCTGTCGATCACGGTGATCGACGACGGCCCTGGCTGGCCCGACAAGGACCTGCAGCGGCTGACCGAACCCTACGTGACGTCGCGTCGTCACGGCACCGGGCTCGGCCTCGCCATCGTCAAACGGATCATGGAGGAGCATGGTGGCCGGCTCCTGCTCGCCTCCGGTACCGGCGGCGGGGCCGTCGTGACCCTTGCCTTTCCGGCCGGAGCCCTGGATAGCGTGGCCGCATGAGCGCCGAGATACTCATCGTCGACGACGAGGCCGCGATCCGCGACGTGGTCGCCGACATCCTGGAGGACGAAGGCTACGGCGTGCTCCGCGCCGCCGAGAGCCGCGAGGCCCTGCAACTGGTCGACCGCCGCCCGCCCGACCTCGTGCTGCTCGACGTCTGGCTGGAGGGCAGCGAGTTGGACGGCATCGAGGTGCTGGACGCCATCCGGGCCCGCGAGCCCGAGCTGCCCGTCCTGATCATCAGTGGCCACGGCACCATCGAAACGGCGGTCCAGGCGATCCGCAAAGGCGCCTACGACTTCCTGGAAAAGCCCTTCAAGTCGGACCGGCTGCTGGTGGCGATCGAGCGGGCGCTGGAGGCGGCCCGGCTGCGCCGCGAGATCGCCGAACTGCGGCTCAGGACCGGCGCCGACGACGTGCTGATCGGGCGCTCTTCGGCGATGAACCAACTCCGCCAAGCGATCGAGCGGGTGGCACCCACCAACAGCCGCGTGTTGATCACCGGCCCGGCCGGGGTGGGCAAGGAGGTGGTGGCGCGTCTGCTGCATGCCAGTTCGAGGCGTCAGCACGGTCCCTTTCTGGTGGCCAACGCGGCCACACTCGCACCGGAGCGGGTCGCGCAGGAACTCTTCGGCCTCGAGGACGCGGGGCCCGGCGGCTCCCGGGTGGTGCAGGTCGGCATGTTGGAGCGGGCGCATGGCGGCACGCTGCTGCTCGACGAGGTCTCCGACATGCCGCTCGAGACCCAGGGCAAGCTGTTGCGGGTCCTGCAGGAGCAGCGGTTCCTCCGGGTCGGTGGCCGCCAGGAGGTCGCGGTCGACGTGCGCATCCTCGCCGCCACCCACGCCCAGCTCGACGAGGCGATCACGGCCGGCCGGTTCCGCGAGGATCTCTACTACCGGCTCAACGTCGTCCCCCTGCACGTGCCGCCCCTGACCCATCGCCGCGACGACATCCCGCTGTTCGTCGAGCATTTCGTCGCGGTACTGAGCCGGGCCGCCGGGCTCGTGCCGCGCAGCTTCACACCGGCTGCGATCGCCACGCTGCAGGCGGTCGACTGGCCGGGCAACGTGCGCGAACTCAAGAACGCGATCGAGCGCATCCTGATCATGGCGCCGGGCGATCCGCGCCAGCCGATCGATGTCGAGGACCTGCCGCCGGAGATCGTCCACGGCGCGAATGCCGCCCTCGACATCCATTCCGCCGACTACGTCACGCTGCCCCTGCGCGAGGCCCGCGAGCGCTTCGAGCGCGCGTACCTCTCGGCCCAGCTCGAGCGTTTCGGCGGCAACGTGTCCAAGACGGCGGCATTCGTCGGCATGGAACGCTCGGCTCTGCACAGGAAGTTGCGCTCGCTCGAACTCCAGGGAGACGGCGAGCGATGAAGATCGTGGTCTGCGGTGCCGGTCTGGTGGGCATGAACATCGCCCAGTATCTCGTTCGGGCCGGCCACGACGTGACGGTGATCGACCAGCGCCAGGACCTCGCCCGCAAGCTCGGCGAGAACCTCGACATCAAGGCCATCGCCGGCCACGCCTCGCACCCCGACATCCTGGATAGCGCGGGTGCGGCGGATGCCGACATGCTGATCGCCGTGACCTATGCGGACGAGGTCAACATGCTCGCCTGCCAGGTCGCGCACACCCTGTTCGAGGTGCCGACCAAGATCGCGCGGATCCGTCAGCAGGCCTATCTGGAGCCGCGCTGGAACGACCTCTTCCGCTCCAACCACGTGCCGATCGACGTGATCATCTCGCCCGAACTGGAAGTGGCACGGGCGATCAACCGCCGGCTCGGCGTGCCCGGTGCGCTGGAGGTCATCCCCTTCGCCGACGACCGCGCCCGGCTGATCGCGGTGCGCTGTCATCACGACTGCCCGATGCTCGACACGCCGCTGCGCCAGTTGGGCTTTCTCTTTCCGGACCTCAAGCTGACCACCATCGGCATCGTCCGCGACGGGCGCTTTTTCGTGCCGACCGGCGACGACCAGATGCTGGAGGGCGACGAGGTCTATTTCGTGGTCGCCACCAGCCAGACCGACCGGGCGATGAGCGCGATGGGCTACGAGGCGAATGCGCCCGAGCACTGCGTGATCGCCGGGGGCGGCAATGTCGGCTGGTCGCTCGCGGGTCTGCTGCGCGAGCGCACCCCCACGGGCACCATCAAGATCATCGAGTGCAACCCCGAGCGGGCGGCCGATCTCGCGGTTCGCGCGCCGCACCTCAACGTTCTGTTGGGCGACGCCCGCGAGAACGACATCCTGGCCGAGGCCAATGTCGGCGCCGCCGATGCCATGATCGGCGTCGCCAACGACGACGAGGTGAACATCATGGCGGCCCTGCTGGCCAAACGGCTCGGCTGCCCGCTCGCCTTCACCCTGATCAACCACGGTAACTACGCGCCGCTCCTCGGCCCGCTTGGCATCGATGTTGCTATCAACCCGCGCGAGACGACCGTGTCGAGTGTGCTGCAGCACGTGCGCCGCGGGCGGATCAAAGCGGTACGCTCGATCGTCGATGGTGCCGCCGAGGTGTTCGAGGCGGAGGCGCTCGAAACCTCGCCCCTGGTCGGCATCCCGCTCAAGGAGGCGCATCTGCCGAGCGGCGTGATGGTGGCGGCGGTGGTGCGCGGTCACGAGGTCTTGACGCCGCGTGGCAATACCGTCGTGCATGCGGGCGACCGGGTCGTGGTGGCCTCCCGCGCCCAGCTGGTGAAGCGGGTGGAGAAACTGTTCGCGGTGCGTCTAGATTACTTTTGAGCCGACAACCCGAGCGCGAGGACACCATGGGGCGCATCGCCTACGTCAACGGACGTTACCTGCCGCAGAGCCAGGCCGCCGTGCACATCGAGGACCGCGGCAATCAATTCGCCGACGGCGTCTACGAGGTGCTCAAGGTGGTGGACGGCCGGCCGGCGGACGGCGAGCGCCATTTCGCCCGCCTCGCCCGCTCGCTCGCCAGCCTGCGCATCCCGGCACCCGTCTCCGAGGCCGCGTTGCGGCAGATCGTGCTGGAGACCGTCCGGCGCAACCGGCTGCGCGATGCGACCGTCTACATCCAGGTCAGCCGGGGCACCGCCCCCCGCGACCACGTCTTTCCGGCGCGCGCCGTGCCGTCCCTGATCGTCACCGCCAAGCGCATGAAGCGGCCGGACCCGAAGGCCTATGCGGAGGGCGTCGGGCTGATCGTCCAGCCCGACATCCGTTGGCTCAAGTGCGAGATCAAGTCGGTGAGCCTGCTGCCGAACGTGCTCGCCAAGCAGGCGGCCCGGGAGGCGGGGGCCTACGAGGCGCTGCTCGTGCGCGACGGCGACGTCGTGACCGAGTGCAGTTCCAGCAACATCTACATGGTCGACGCGGAGGGCGTGCTGCGCACCCATCCGCTCTCGCCCCTGATCCTCGGCGGCGTCACCCGTTCGGTGGTGCTGGAACTCGCAGCGGCCGAAGGCATTCCGGTCGACGAGCGGCCCTTCACCCTGGCGGAACTCGAGGGGGCACGCGAGGCGATCCTCACCAGCACGAGTTCCTGGGTCATGCCGGTGGTCCGGGTCGGCGACACGACCATCGGCGACGGCACGCCCGGACCCGTCACCCGGCGCTTGCAGGCCGCCTATCATCGGCACGTGTTCGGAAACCGCGCACCGGCCATGCCCGTGGTTGCCGAAGCCCTGTCCGTGGAATAACGTATCTCTTGATCTTCTTTGTGTGTCGTGTGACCTCGCTCCCAACCCAAAAAAGACCGCATTGGAAGGATTGACGATGGCGGCCGAAAAATCACCCAATCTCCAAGACGTGTTTCTCAATCACGTTCGCAAGAACAAGATTGCGGTGACGATCTTCTTGATCAATGGCGTGAAGCTGCAGGGCGTGATCAGCTCGTTCGACAACTTCTGCCTGCTGTTGCGGCGGGATGGACACGTGCAGTTGGTGTACAAGCACGCGGTGTCGACGGTGATGCCGTCGGGGCCGATTCGGTTGTACGATCCGGGCCAGGACGGCCCGGCGCCCGGGACGACGCCGCCAGCGCCACCGGCCAGCGAGGACTGAGCCACGCAACCGACCCCCACCGCCCGGCCGAAGGGCCGCGCGATCGTCGTTCGCCCGGAACTCGACCTCCGGTTGGAGGAGGCGCTCGGGATCGAGCGGCTCGAGGAGGCCGTGCGGCTGACCCGCGGCCTCGGCGTGGAGATCGTCGAGCAGGCGCGCTTTCCCCTGCGTGACCCGCGCCCGTCGACCCTGATCGGCGGCGGGCGCCTCGACTGGCTTCACGATCTCGTGAAGGCGCACGAGGTCGAGGTCGTGGTGGTCGACGCCGCGCTGACGCCCATCCAGCAGCGCAACCTGGAGCGCCGCGTCGAAGCCAAGGTGATCGACCGCACGGGCCTGATCCTCGAGATCTTCGGCGCGCGCGCCAAGACCTCGGAGGGGCGCCTGCAGGTGGAACTCGCCGCACTCACCTACCAGCGCTCGCGGCTGGTTCGCTCGTGGACCCACCTGGAGCGGCAGCGGGGCGGCGCCGGCTTCATGGGCGGGCCGGGCGAGCGGCAGATCGAGCTCGACCGGCGGCGCATCGACGACCGGATCGTCCAGATCAAGCGCCAGCTGGAGGAGGTGCGGCGCACCCGCGGCCTGCAGCGCAGCGCCCGCGGCCGCATCCCGCTCCCGGCGGTGGCCCTGGTCGGCTACACCAATGCCGGCAAGTCGACCTGGTTCAACCGGCTGACGCGCGCCGAGGTGCTGGCCGCGGATCAGCTGTTTGCGACCCTCGACCCGACCATCCGCGCCGTCCGCCTGCCGACCGGGGAGCGGATCGCGCTGAGCGACACCGTGGGTTTCATCTCCGACCTGCCGACCCAGTTGGTCGCGGCTTTCCGCGCCACGCTGGAGGAGGTGCTGGCGGCCGAGGTGATCATCCACGTCCGCGACATCGCGAGTCCCGCGACCGAGGCCCAAGCCGGCGACGTCCGGACGGTGCTCGGCGAACTCGGCCTCGACGAGGCCGAGCAGGAGCGGCGCGTGCTCGAATTGTGGAACAAGATCGACGCGCTGCCGGCCGACCAGCTCGCCGCGGTTCGGGCCGAGGCCGCCCGCAGCGGAGCGATCCTCGGCTCCGCCCTGACCGGTGAAGGGGAGGACGGGCTGCTCCGGGCCGTTGCCGCCAAGCTCGGCCAACACCGCGCCCGGGTCTTGCTGCGCCTGCCGGTCGAAGCCGGTGCGGCTCTCGCCAAGGTCTATCAGCTGGCGGCCGTGGTCGAGCGGCACGACGGCGATCAAGAGGTCGAGCTCGACCTCGACGTGCCGCCCGAAAACCTCGAGCGGCTGCGCGCCTTCGCCAGCGAGCATCGGCTGGCGCTCGACGTGCCCGCCGGTCCGCGTAGCTGACGCCCTCAGAGCCTCCGCTTCATGCCCAGGTGGCTGCCCTCGAAGCCGAGCCGTTCGTAGAAGCGGTGCGCGTCCAGCCGGCTCTTGTCGGTGGTGAGCTGCACCATGCCGCACCCGCGCTCGCGGCAGCATTCGATCGCCCATTCGACGAACGATCGGCCGAGGCCGCGCCCGCGGTGCGCGCCCTTGATCCGAACGCTCTCGATCTGACCGCGCCACATCCCCCGGTGCGAGAGCCCCGGCAGGAAGCTGATCTGCAGGCAACCGACCACCTCGCCCGCTTCCTCCGCGACCGCCAGGAGTTGGTTGGGGTCGCGATCGACCGCCGCGAAGGCCTCGAGGTAGCGAGGCAGGGCCGCGGCCGAAATGTCCTCGCGTTCGGCGCCGAGCGGGTCGTCGGCGAGCATGGCGACGATCGCCGGCACGTCACGGGTCTCGGCCCGACGGAAGATCACGCCTGCTCTCCGGCCTTGGCGTCCTGCCAGAGCGCCTCCAGCCGGTCGAGGTCGACCTCTTCGGGTCGCCTGCCTTCGGCGGCGAGGCGATCCTCGATGTGGCCGAAGCGTCGCTCGAAGCGCCGGGAGGCGCCCTGCAATGCCTCCTCGGCGGACACGTCCAGGTGGCGGGCGAGGTTGACGCAGGCGAACAGGAGGTCGCCCACCTCGTGGCGCAGCGCCGCGCGGTCGCCCGCTGCCGTCTCGATCTCGCCCAACTCCTCGCGCACCTTGGCCATCGCCCCACGGGCATCCGGCCAGTCGAAGCCGACCCGCGCCGCCCGGGCCTGCAGCTTCTGCGCCCGCTCGAGGGCGGGCAGGGCCAGCGGCACGTCGGCCAGGACGTGATCGACCGTTCCGGCGGCAGCGGCCTTCGCCGCCCGCTCGGCTTTCTTGGTGGCTTCCCAGGCGCGCGACTGAGCCGCCGCATCCGCCACTGTCGCGTCGCCGAACACGTGCGGGTGGCGCTCGATCATCTTGGCGGTGATCGCTCCGGCCACGTCGTCGAAGGCGAACCAGCCGCGTTCCTCGGCCATCCGCGCGTGGTAGACGACCTGTAGCAGCAGATCGCCCAGCTCCGCCTTCAGGTCCTGCGGATCCTGCCGGTGGATCGCGTCGGCGACCTCGTAGGCTTCCTCGATGGTGTAGGGGGCGATGGTCTCGAAGGTCTGCTCGACGTCCCACGGACAGCCGCCGTCCGGATCGCGCAGCCGCGCCATCACCTCCAAGAGTTGGTCCATGGCCGGGCCGGGCACGGGCGTCTCCTTCGCGGTCTAG
>JBMCMJ010000036.1:0-14944 GCA_048615135.1 Pseudomonadota bacterium | reverse complement strand
GTGAAGGTGTCGGGGAGTTTGTAGTCGGCGAGGTATTTGGCGCAGTGGGTGCGGAGGTCTTTGCCGGTGACTTCGTGTTCGAGGTGGACGAAGGCGTGGACGAGTTCGCCGAGGACGGGGTCGGGGGCGGGGATGACGGCGGCGTCGGCGACGGCGGGGTGGGTTTGCAGGACGTTTTCGACTTCGATGGAGAAGACCTTGTAGCCGCCGCGGTTGATGAGGTCTTTTTTGCGGTCGTAGAGGCGGAGGTAGCCCTGCTCCATGCTGCCGACGTCGCCGGAGCGCCAGAAGCCGGCGGTGAAGGCTTTGGCGGTTTCGTCCGGGCGGTTCCAGTAGCCGGGGACGACCATGGGGCCTTTGATCCAGACTTCGCCGAGCTGGCCTTCGGGCACTTCGCGGCCGTCGTCGTCCATGATGCGGACTTCGGCGCAGGCGACGGGTTGGCCGACCGAGGCGGTGTGGCGGCCGCCGTCGTCGAGGGGCACGAGGGTGGTGGGCGAGGTGGTTTCGGTGGCGCCGTAGGCGTTGACCAGGGCGAGGGCGGGCAGTTGGCGGCCGAGGGCTTGGATGGTGGCCTCGGGCATGGGGGCACCGCCATAGGCGCCGATGCGCCAGTGGGCGAGGTCGTAGTCTCGGAGGTTCGCGCGGAGGAGGCAGAGGTTGTACATGGCGGGGACGAGGATGGTCCACGTCATGCGCTCGGCTGCGGCCATTTCGAGAAAGGCGGTGACGTCGAAGCTTTCGAGGGCGAGGACGGTGCCGGCGGAGGCGAGCGGGGCGAAGATCAGGGCTGCGAGGCCGGTGACGTGGGCGCCGGGCACGGCGAGGAGTGCTTTGTCGGTGGGGCCGAGGCCGAAGTGCAGGCGGTAGTGCAGGCAGGTGTGGACGAGGTTGAGGTGGGTGAGGATGGCGCCTTTGGGCCTGCCGGTGGTGCCCGAGGTGTAGAGGAGGACGGCGGGGTCTTCCTCGCGCAGGCGGACGGGGGCGGCGTTGGCGTTGATGGCGTGGGCCTCCAGGCTTTCGGGGTCGGCGGGGAGGCGGGGGAGGCCCGGCGGGGCCTTGTCGGGCTGGCTGGTGGCGAGGGCCTTGGCGGCGCAGTCGGCGAGGATGAAGGCGACGTCGGATCCTGTGGCGCGGGGGTTGAGGGGGACGGGGACGATGCCGGCGCGCAGGGCTGCGACCAGGAGGGCTACGAACGGCCAGCCATTGGGCAGCTGCAGGCCCAGGCGGTCGCCGCGCTCGAGGCCCTGGTCCTGGAGGTGGCGGGCGAGACCGGCGGTGAGCCGGTCGAGTTCGGCGAAGGTGAGACGGCGCGTGGTGTCGACCACGGCGTCGTTCGTGGGGTGGGTGCGGAAGGCCTGCTCGAGCATGGCGACGAGGTTGGGCGGGCGGTCGGCGAAGCAGGCGACGACCCGGTCGTCGAAGTGCAGTTCGCGGCGGAGGGTGGGGATCATGGGTTGGGGATGGTGAAGTAGGGGGCGGTGCGGCCGCGTTCGGCGGCGGCGGCCTTCAACTCGCGGCGGGCGACGCTTCTGATGTGCACCTCGTCGGGGCCGTCGATGAAGCGGAGTGCGCGGCCCCAGGTCCAAAGGAAAGCGAGCGGCGTGTCGGGGGTGAGGCCCATCGAGCCGAAGATCTGGATGGCGCGGTCGAGCACGGTGGTCTGGAGGCGGGGGACGATGACCTTGATGGCCGCGACCTCGTTGCGGGCGGCCTTGTTGCCGTGGGTGTCGATCAGCCAGGCGGCCTTGAGGACGTAGAGGCGGGCCTGATCGATCTCCATGCGGGAGAGGGCGATCCACTCGGCGACTTGGCCGTGGTCGTGGAGCTTTTTGCCGAAGGCCTCGCGCTCCATGGCGCGTTCGCAGGCGAGTTCGAGGGCGAGTTCGCACTGGCCGATGGAGCGCATGCAGTGGTGGATGCGGCCGGGGCCGAGGCGGGCCTGGGCGAGCGCGAAGCCGGCCCCCTCCTCGCCGAGCAGGTTTTCCCGTGGCACGCGCACGCCCTTGAAGACGACCTCGCAATGTCCCTCGGGGGCCGTGTGGTGCATGATGGGGATATTGCGCACGACCTCGACGCCGGGGGTGTCCATCGGCACCAGCACCATCGAATGGCGGCGGTGCGGTTCGCCGTCCTGGTCGGTGACGCCCAGCACGATGGCGAGTTTGCAGCGGGGGTCGGCGGCGCCGGTGATGAACCATTTGCGGCCGTCGATGACGTAGTCCGTCCCGTCCTTGCGGATGGCCGTGCGGATATTGGTGGCGTCCGAGGAGGCGACGTCGGGCTCGGTCATGGCGAAGCAGGAGCGGATCTCGCCGTTCAGGAGCGGCTCGAGCCAGCGGGCGCGCTGCTCGGGTGTGGCGAAGAGGTGGAGGAGTTCCATGTTGCCGGTGTCGGGGGCGTTGCAGTTGAACACCTCCGACGCCCAGAAGACGCGGCCCATGATCTCGGCGAGGGGGGCGTATTCGAGGTTGGTGAGGCGGGTGCCGGGCTCGTCGTCGCGCAGCGCCGGCAGGAAGAGGTTCCAGAGGCCCTCCTCGCGGGCCAGCGCCTTGAGGTCGTCCATGAACGAGGGCGGGTAGGCGCCCCGTTCGGTTTCCTGGAGCCAGGCCATTTGCCGGGGGACGACGTGATCGTCCATGAAGTCGCGCAGACGGCGGCGGAGATCGTCGACCTCGGGTGAATAGGCGAAGTCCATCAGTTGTCTTCCCGGTGGTCGATGACGGCGGCGGTGCCCCGGGCCGCGCGGGCGCGGATGCCCTCGAAGATGACGGCGAAGCGGAGGAGGGCGGAGGGGAGGATCGGGCCGTCGGGTTGATTCCTGGGCACGAAGCCCGGCCCGTCGGTGACGAGTTCGAAGGTCGGGTTGGACTGGCCGCCGTCGAGGCGGCGGACGGCGTGCAGGCAGCACATCCCCGGCAGCCGGCCGGCGAGGTCGGGCTCGAGCCGTGCGGGGGCGAGCCGCGCGGTCATCAGGCGGCCTTGGGCCGGGCGACGTTCTGGCCGCGCTCGATGACGTAGTCGGCGTCGAACAGGCGGAAGGCGTGGTTGAGTTCGGACTGGCTCAACAGCACCGAGAGGTTCTGCTGCTCGAAGGTGGCGATCACCTCGGCGAGGCGCTGGCTGAGGGCGGGGGCCACGCCCTCGAACGGCTCGTCGAGCAGCAGCAGGCGGGTGCCGGCGACGAGAGCCCGGCCCAGCGCCGCGAGCTTCTGCTGGCCGCCCGAGAGCTGCAGCGCCTTGCGCCCGGCCATCGGCTTCAGCTCGGGCATGATGTCGTAGACGAGGTCCAGCCGGGCCTTGCCGTCGAGGCTCTTGATGACCCAGGCGGGGAGCAGGATGTTCTCTTCCACGGTCAGTTCCGGCACGAGGCCGCGGTCCTCGGGCATGTAGCCGATGCCGAGGGCGGCCCGGCCGTGGATCGGCACGGCCGCGAGGTCGGTGCCGTCGAACGTGATCTGGCCCGCGCGCAGCTTCACGAGGCCCATGATGGCGCGCATCACGGTGGTCTTGCCGGCGCCGTTGCGGCCGCTGAGGCCGATCATGGCGCCGTCGGGCACCTCCAGCGAGAAGCCCCGGAGCGCCTCGACCGCGCCGATCAGCACCCGCGCGTCCTGCATCCGCAGCATGGCTCAGGCCCTCCCCGTGCCGGTCACGTATTTTTGTACCTCCGGGTCGCGCAGCACCGCGTCCGGCGGGTCGTCGGCGATGATCCGCCCGGCGTAGAAGGCGAGCACCCGGTCGGCGTAGCGGGTGACGATGTCCATGTCGTGCTCGACGAACAGGACGGCGACGTCCTCGGCGGCGAGCGCGTTCATCACCCGGTCCATGATCGGGAACTTTTCGTCGCTGGAGACGCCGCTGGTCGGCTCGTCGAGCAGCAGCACCTTGGGCCGGCGGGCCATCGCCATGGCGATGTCGACGAGCTTTCTGACCCCGCCCGGCAGTTCGCTGACCGGCTGGTCGGCGTAGGCCTCGAGGACGAAGCGGTCCAAAAGCGCGTGGGCCTGCTCGTTGGCGCCCTCGTGGCCGGCCTCGAGGAAGAACGAGAAGCGCTGGCCGGCGGTGCCGATGGCGATCAGCAGGTTGTCGAGCACCGTCAGCTGATCGCAGAGCTGGGGGATCTGGAAGGAGCGGCAGACCCCGCGGCGGGCGACCTCGCGCGGGGCGAGTTTGGTGATCTCCTCGCGGCCCAGGTGGATCGAGCCGGCGTCGGGCTTCAGGTAGCCCGTGACCATGTTGACGAAGGTGGTCTTGCCGGCGCCGTTGGAGCCGATCAGCGACAGCCGCGCGCCCTTGGGCACGGTGACCGACACGTCGTCGGCCGCGACCACGGCGCCGAAGCGCTTGTAGAGGCCCTTGGCGGTGAGGGCGGCCTCGGCGCTCATTCGGCGGCCTCCGGGGTGACGGTGTCGCGCCGCGCCATCGCCCGACGCCGGCCGCGCTTGCCGAACAGGCGCTCGCCGAGCGAGCCCAGGCCCTGCGGCAGGAACAGGATGACGATCAGCAGGAACAGCCCGAGGATCATCTGCCAGGTTTCCGGGAAGTAGCGGTTGGAGAAGGAGCGCACGAGCTCGAGGATGAGGGCGGCGACGAACACCGCCGACACGCTGTGCCGCCCGGCGAGGATGGCGATGAACACGAACTCGCCGGAGGTCGTCCAGAACGCGTAGAGCGGGTCCATGTGGCCGACGGCGAAGCCCGCGACCACCCCGCCCATGCCGGCGAGGCCGCCTGCGAGGGTGAAGTTGCGCGCGGTGATCGTATGCGCGGAGGAGCCCAGATATTCGACGCGCAGTTCGTTCTCGCGGATCGCCTCGGTGATCAGGCCGTGCATCGAATCGAAGTAGAGCCGGCAGAGCACGCCGAGCACCACCGCCAGGATGGTGGCGACGGCGAACAGGGCGTAGTCGCTGGCGAAGCCCTGCGGCGCATAGAACAGGAAGGTGGGCTCGGGCACGGTGAAGCCGTCGGAGCCGCCGATCGCGTTCGACTTCACCAGGATGCCGTAGAGCACCATCGAGAAGGCCATCGACAGCATGGCGAAGAAGATGCCGCGATAGCGGGCGATCAGCGGGGCGACGAGCCCGGCGAGCGCGATGCCGGTGAGGGCACCCAGGACCAACAGCACGAAGATGTCGGTGATGCCGAGCCGGCTGGCGACGAGGCCCGCCGCATAGGCGCCGCCGCAATAGACCAGCCCCTGACCGAACGAGACGACGCCGCCGCGCATCAACAGCACGATGCCGAGTGCCACGAGGCCGTAGCCGGCGGCCTTGGTGACGGTGAAGAGGAGCCAGTTGGGCAACTGGGTGCCGAGGGCGAGCAGCGCTATGGTGAGGACGGCGGCGCCCGCGAAAACGCGCGTGTGCGAGGGATGGACCATCTCAGATCTTCCGCGGTTCGGGCCGGGCGAACAGGCCCTGCGGGCGGACCACCAGCACCAGCGCCATGACGAGGTAGATCACGAAGATCTCGGCCGCCGGGAACTCGTAGATCGCCCAGACCCGTGCGAGGCCGACGATCAGCGCACCGATGGCGGCGCCGACGATCGAGCCGAGGCCGCCGATGATGACCACGGCGAAGCTGGCGACGATGACGGTCACGCTGATGCCCGGCTGGACCGAGATGAGCGGGCTGGTGAAGGCGCCGCCGAGGGCCGCGAGGAACACGCCGAGGGTGAAGGCGAGCAGATAGACGCGGGTGACGTTGACCCCCATGGCGGCGGCGATGTCGCGGTTGTGGATCACCGCGAGCACGATCTTGCCCTGGACCGTGCGGTTGAGGCCGAGCCAGACGACGATGCCGCAGAAGACGGCGAGGCCGATCAGGGCGAGGTCGTAGCCGGCGTAGAACAGGTCGCCCGCCATGACGTTGCCGAACAGCATGCGCGGCTCGATGACGTAGTAGGGGCTCACGCCCCAGATCAGCTTGGTGACGTCCTCCAGGATGAGGAAGACGGCGTAGGTGACCAGTAGGACGAGCACTTCGTCGCGGCCGTAGAAGAGACGCAACAGGCCGCGCTCCAGCAGCGGGGCGACGGTCACCGCCACGGCCATCGCCGCGATCAGCATGGCGAGCAGCCCGAAGGCGGGCGGCAGGCCCAGGCCGTTGGTGAAGGCGACCGCCGAGGCCGCCGCATAGGCGCCGATCGCATAGAGGCTGCCGTGCGCGATGTTGAGGATGCGCAGCACCCCGAAGATCAGGGTGAGCCCGAGGGCGACGATGAACAGCCAAGAGGCGTAGATCAGCCCGTCGACCAAGATGGTGAGGAACAGGTCCATCCGCGTCTCGTCCGAGAGAGAGGGGGGACGGGGCGGGCCGGCCGGGGCCGGCCCGCGCCCGTCGTCACTCGCAGCTGTTGCCGGGGAAGCCGGCCTCGATCCAATCGATGCTGTTCATGTCCGCCGGCGGGTTCACGCAGCGGGCATCGAAGCGGAGGATGTCCTCGAGCACGACGCGGTCGCCGTCGCGCACCGTCCGGCCGAAGGCGATCGGCTGGATGGCCTGATGACCATTGCCGAGTTCCATCTCGATCTGCCCGGCGGGGCTTTCCCAGGTGGAGCCGCGCATGGCGTCGGCCAGCTGCTCCGCGGTCGGCTTGACGCCGCCATTGGCTTCCATCGCCCGCTCGACCGCGAGCTTGAGGCCCAGCAGCGCCTGCGCCATGCGGTAGGGGGCCTGCACCGGGATGACGTCCCAGCGGGTCTCGTAGAGATCGAACCACCAGCGGTTCAGCTCGGTGTCCGGTGCCATGTAGCCGTAGGCGCCGCGCGCGCCGACGATCACGCCCTCGGGCATGGTGGTGCCGAGCGGCGGCAGCACGTGGTCGCCCGCGCTGAACACTACCTGGCTGCGCTGGAAGAGGCCGCGCGGCACCGCCTGCAGGACCAGCGACTGCAGGTCGCCGCCCCAGTTGGACGAGTGGACCACATCGGCGTTGGCGCGCAGCAGCGCCGAGATCTCGGTGCCGTAC
The DNA here is from genome assembly GCA_048615135.1 of Pseudomonadota bacterium. Lineage (GTDB taxonomy): Bacteria > Pseudomonadota > Alphaproteobacteria > Geminicoccales > Geminicoccaceae > RECO01. Next base: position 7,968 of record JBMCMJ010000036.1, on the reverse strand, counting down.
TGCCCGGCGCCGAAGGCCGGGAACAGTTCGGCGACCGCCTCGGCGTCCGGGTAGAGCTGCGCCATGGCGGCCTGGAAGTCGCGCCAGCTGTCGTGGCCCCAGGCGTAGTCCTGGTTGATGCCGGCATAGGTTTCGACCGGGATCGCCTTCGCGTCGAGGTAGCGGGCGAGGCCCACGTTATCCATGGTCGCGTGGGCCGCGGTGCGGAACACGTAGCTGTAGCTCGCGTCCTCGAACACGCGCGGCGTGCCGCAGTCGTAGAGGATGGTGAACGCCTGCAGTTCCTCGGCGACGGGCGCGATGGCGAGGCAGTCGCCCGAGCTGACGTAGCCGACCACCGCGTCGACCTGTTCGCGCTGCACGAGGTTTCGGAATTCCTGCACCTGCTTGTTGGCGCCGCCGGCCTCGTCGATGACGATCGGCTCGATGGTCAGCCCACCGAAGCCGGGCGTGTCGTAGGGGGCCGGGGCCTCGCCGGCGTTGAACGCCTCGATCAAGACCTCGCCGCCGCGCCACGCCGGCACGCCGAAGCTCTCGGCCGCCTGGCCCGAGAGAAAGGTGACGATGCCGACCTTGAAGGTCTCCTGCGCCTTCGCCTCGGCACCGCCGAGGGCGAAAGCGCCCACCATGGCCGTGGCGACGAGCCGTCGCCGGCGGCACGACTTCACTTCGTGCTCCATGTCCTTCTCCCTGATCGCGGCCCCCGTGGAGGCCGTTTTCCGTACCGCCGGCGCTGGCCGGTCGGCCGAATGTCGTTGGCTCGTCCGCCGGCTCAGGCCGGGTGCGCCTCGAGGAGCAGGGCCATGCCCTGGCCCGCGCCCATGCAGAGGCTCACCACCGCCCGGCGTGCGCCGGTTTCGAGCAGATGCTGCATCGCGACGATCACCAGCCGGGCGCCGGTAGCGCCGGGCGGGTGGCCGATCGAGATGCCGCCACCGTAGAGGTTGGTGCGGCTGCGTTCCAGGCCCAGCTCCCGCTCGGCATGCAGGTTGACCGCCGCGAACGCCTCGTTGACCTCGAAATAGTCGATGTCGGCGAGCCGCAACTCTCGCTTCTGCAGGAGCTTCCGGATCGCCGGTACCGGGCCGCAGCCCATGATGCGCGGCGGTACGCCGACGATCGCCCAGTCGACCAGCTCGATGCGCGCATCGACCCCGGCGCGGGCGAGGGCCTGCCGATCGCCGACCACGACCATCGCCGCACCGTCGGTCACCCCGCTGGAATTGCCCGGCGTGACCCGGCCTTCCTTGCGGAACACCGGGCGGAGCTTCGCCAGCTTTTCGAGCGTCACCGTGGGGCGCGGGAACTCGTCGCGGTCCATGACGCGGGTGGTCTTGCCGTCCAAGACCTCGAGCGGGCTGATCTGGCGGGCGAGAAAGCCGCTCTCGATGGCCGCACCCGCGCGCTGCTGGCTGGTGCGCGCGTAGTCGTCCATCGCCTCGCGGTCGTAGCCGAAGTCGTCGCTCAAGGCTTCGGCCGTCTCGCCCATGAGGGCGAGGCTGAAGGGGTCGCGATAGGCCCAGTCGAGGGTGTCGATCAGGGTCTGCGGCCCGCGCGTCGCCCCCCAGCGCATCGCGGTCGAGACGAAGGGGGCGCGGGAGAAGTTCTCGCCGCCGCCCGCGAGCGCGATCGCGCCGTGGCCGGAGAGGATCTGCTCGGCGGCGGAGAGGATCGCCTGGCTGCCGGAACCGCAGGCCCGGCTGACGTTGAGCGCACAGCTCTCGACCGGCAGGCCGATCGTCTGGCCGACCACCCGGCTGGTGAAGTAGCCGTCGTGGTCGACCGGCAGCACGTTGCCCCACACCAGATGGTCGACCCGCTCCGGGGCGAGGCCCGCCGCGTCCAGGCTGGCCCTGGCGGCATGGGCGCCGAGGGTGGAGAGCGGCACGTCCTTGAGGGATTTGCCGAAATCGCCGAAGGGAGTGCGGCGGCCGCCCGCGAGGAAGATGCCGGTCATGCGGAGGTCTCCGAAGACGCGAGGCCGACCGGGTCGTCCATGTCGAGCCCGGCGAGCTCGCAGCCGCGCGCGAAGTCCTCGATGTGCCGACGCATCCAGCGGGCGGCGGTGTCGGCGTCGCGCGCGGCGATGGCCGCGACGATCCGCCGGTGCGCCTCGAGCAGCCGGTCGCCGGCCCACGGCAGCCGCGGCAGGAGGCGGTCCATCGCCGGGAAGATCAGCGTCGCCACCGGTTCGTGGGTCAGGGGCCAAGCGGTGTTGTGCGTGGCCTGGGCAACGAGGGTGTGAAAGGCGCTGTCCAGGCGAACGAAGCTCTCGCCCCGCTCGACCACGGCCGCGGTCGCGCGGACATTGGCCTCCAGCGCCTGCAGGTCGTCCTCGTTCGCGGCCGAGGCGGCGAGCGCCGCCGCGGCCGGCTCCAGGGCCATCAACAGCTGCCACAGCTCGCGGAAGCGGACCTTGCGGAGCAAAAGGGCGCGGCTCGCCCGCGTGGAGAGCGTCTCCTCGCCGGGGATCGCCGCGAACAGCCGCCGCCGGCCGCTGCGCTCGACGAGGCCGCTTTCCTCCAGCAGGCGCAGGCCCTCGCGGGCGGTCGAGCGGTTGACGCCGAGCTGGGCCGCGAGCGCCATCTCCGAGGGCAGCGGGTCGCCCGGCTGCAGCTCGCCGCGCAGAAGGGCGCCCTCCACCGCCTCGAACACCTGGCGGTAGGCGGGGGTCACGTCGATCCGGGCGAACCGATGCGCGCCCGCCGAGGTCTTGCCCGGCTCCCCGTACACCCGGAGCCTCCCTGGTGTTTTGTTGGACAATCCGTCGCTACGATCGTCCGACTTAGGTGTCAACCTCGGGAGCACCGGCGAAGCGCGCCGGGCGCTTCTCCACGAAGGCGGTCATGCCCTCGCGCTGGTCCGAGTGGTCGAAGCAGCCAGCGAAGGCCCTGGCCTCTGCGGCAAGGCCCTGCTCCACGTCCAGCGTCTCGGCCGCCTCGAGGGCGCGCTTCAACTGGGCGAGGCCATGCGCGCTCCGCCGCGCGAGCTGCAGCGCCACGGCGCGCACGCGGGCGTCCAGCGCGTCCGGCTCGACCACCTCGCCGACGAGGCCGAGCCGCAGGGCGGCGGCCGCGTCGATGATCTCCCCCGTGAGGCAGAGCCGGCGCGCCGGGCCGGCGCCGATGATCCGGTGCAAAAGCGTGACCCCGCCGCCGCCCGGCAGGATGCCGAGGCTCACCTCGGGCAGGCCGAAGCGCGCATCGGTCGTGGCGATGCGCAGGTCGCACCCCAGCGCCAGCTCGAGCCCGCCGCCGAGGCAGAAGCCGCGGATGCGGGCGATCACCGGCTGGGGCAGGGTGCGCAGCCGCTGCTGCAGTCCTTGCGCCCGGCGCGAGAGCGCATATGCCGCGTCGCGGTCCATGTCGGCCATCGCCTTGACGTCGGCGCCGGCAACGAACGCCCGCTCGCCGGCCCCGGTCAGGACCACGACCCGCGTTGCCGGATCGGCCGCGATCGCGTCGAGCGCCGCCAGGAGGTCGGCCATCACCGCGTCGTTCAGGGCGTTGAGCGCCTGGGGACGGTTGATGGTGAGGGTGCGGATGCCGTCCCGGATCGTGCTGGCGACGAGGCTCATTGGTCGTCTCCGTAGTCGTACCAGCCGCGCCCGGCCTTGCGGCCGTTGCGGCCGGCCCGGACCATCTGCTTCAGGATCGGCCGCGGCAGGAAGCGGGGGCCGTAGGCGTCGTGCAGGCTCACCCTCGTGTCCCCTTCAGAGCCAGGCCGGCTGCATCGCGAGCGTCGTGTCGTCGAACCGCTCGAGCAGGCGGGCCCAGCCCTCGAGCGGGGCCAGTTCGTGGGCCAGCACGTAGCGGCAGGTGTGCAGCTTGCCGCGCCAGCGGTCGGCATCCGGGTGATCCGGTTCGGCGCGGAGCCGGCGAGAGGCGATTTCGGTCTGCCACAGCCACATCCAGGCGAGCACCACGGCACCGGCGAGCGCCAGGTAGAGGCTCGCATTGGCCTGGAAGGCCCGCTCGCCCCGCGCCTTGCGCTGATCGAGCAAAATGGCGGTGACGGTCTGCAGCCGTGCGAGGGCGGCCTCGAGCGTCCGGGCGAGCGGCTGGAGTTCGGGCTCGGCGGCCGCGCGCGTGATCGTGTCCGTGATCGCTTCCACCAGGGCGGTGAATGCGGCACCGTCCTGCAGGGCAACCTTGCGGCCCAAAAGGTCGATCGCCTGGATGGCGTTGGCGCCCTCGTGGATCGGGTTGAGCCGGTTGTCGCGCCACAGCTGTTCGACCGGGAAGTCGAGGGTGTAGCCGTAGCCGCCGAGCACCTGGATCGCCGCGTCGTTGGCGGCGACCGCCCGGTCGGAGACGTGCGCCTTCAGGATCGGCGTCAGGATGTCGAGCAGGAGGTGCGCGCGGCGCCGCTCGGCCTCGCTCGGCAGGTGCTTCGCCTCGTCGACCAGTCGGGCGGCGTAGAGGCCGAGCAGCAGGCCGCCCTCGGCGATGGCCTTCTGCTGCAGCAGCAGGCGGCGTACGTCGGCGTGCTCGACCAGGGGAATCTGCGGGCTGGCCGGATCCTTCTGGTCGGCGTGGCGGCCTTGTGGCCGGGTGCGGGCGTAGTCGAGGCTCAGGCGAAAGCCGGCATAGGCGAGCATCGCAGCGCCTGTGCCCACGCCGATCCGCGCCTCGTTCATCATGTGGAACATGCAGGCAAGCCCCTGGCCCTCGCCGCCCAGGAGTTCCGCCTCGCATTCGTCGTGGTCGCCGAGGCCGAGCACCGAGTTGGTGGTGCCGCGATAGCCCATCTTGTGGTTGAGGCCCGCGACCGTGACGTCGTTCGGCCCGGTGACGCGCCCGTCGTCGTCCACCCGGTCGCGCGGGACGATGAACAGCGACAGACCGCGCACGCCGGGCGGTGCCCCTTCGATGCGGGCGAGCATCAGGTTGACCACGGTCTCGGAGAAGTCGTTGGCGGCCCCCGAGATCCACATCTTGCTGCCGCGCAGGCGATAGCGGCCGTTCCCGAGCGGCGTGGCGGTGGTGCGGATGTCGCCGAGCGAGGAGCCCGCGTGCGGCTCGGACATCGCCATCGTCCCGCTGAAGCGCCCCTGGAGCATCGGCTCCAGCCAACGGCGCTTCTGCTCGGGCGTGGCGAACGCCTCCAACAGGTTGGCGGCGGCGATGGTGAGGAAGGGGTAGGCCGTGGTGGCGATGTTGGCCGCCTGGAACCAGGCGAAGCAGGCCTGCGCCACGCACCAGGGCAGGCCCATGCCGCCCCGCTCCTCGGGAAAGTGCGCCGCGGTGAAGCCCGCGTCGTCGAAGGCGCGCACGGCCTCCGCGATCTCCGGGATGAGCACCAGCCGGCCGTTTTCCAGGCGCGGCGGGTGCAGATCGCCCTTGCGATTGTGCGGCAGGAACTTGTCCAGCGCGAGACGCTCGGCGGTGGCGAGCGCCGCGTCGACGGTCTCGCGGCCGTGGCCGGCAAAGGCGGGAAGCTGCGTCAGCGCCTCGACGTCGAGCACGTCGTAGAGGACGAACGCGACGTCCTGGGGATCGAGCGGGCTCGCCATGATCGCCTTTCAGGTGAGGAGGAAGCCGCCGTCCACGACCAGCGTCGAGCCGGTCATGTAGCGCGACGCATCGGAGGCGAGCAGCAGCAACGCACCGTCGAGGTCGGTCGGATCGCCGAGGCGGCGTTGCGGGATGCGTTTCTTCAGGCGCTCACCCGCTTCGGTCGCGAAGAAGTCGCGGTTGATCTCGGTGGCAATGTAGCCGGGGGCGAGCGCATTCACCCGCACGCCGTCGCGGGCGAGCTCCAGCGCCATCGTCCGGGTCACCTGCTCGAGCCCGCCCTTGGCCGCGGCATAGGAGGCGAGGGTGCCCATCACCGCCTGGCCCAGGACCGAGGTGACGTTGACGATCGACCCGCCGCGCCCGGCCATCCGCCGGGCCGCCGCCTGGGCGACGAGAAAGGCCCCCTTGAGGTCGGTGTCGAGCACCCGGTCCCAGTCCGTCTCGGTGATCGCCAGGACGGGCGCGGGCGCGGCGATGCCGGCGTTGTTGATCAGCACATCCAAGGGGCCGAGGTCGGCCTCCACCCGGTCCATTGCCTTCTCGATCGCCTGCGGATCGGTGACGTCGAGGGCGATCGCCGCCGCCCGGTGTCCGTTGCCCTCGAGATCGCGGCGCAGGCTCTCCAGCTTGTCGGTCGAGCGGGCGGCGAGCGCCACGCTCGCACCGTGCGCCGCGAGCGTGCGGGCGAAGTGCTCGCCGAGCCCCTGCGAGGCGCCGGTGACCAGGGCGACCTTGCCCTGGATATCGAAGCGCGAAGTCATCGTTGGTCGGCTCCTTCGAGGGGGCGGGACACGAGGCGGCGCAGGACGTGCTTCTGTACCTTGCCGGTGGCGGTCTTGGGCAGCTCGCGAAAGACGATGCGCTTGGGGGCTTTGAAGCGGGCGAGGTGCGCTTTGCACCAGTCGATCAACGCCGCTTCGTCGGCGGCAGGGCCGTCGGCCTTGAGCGCGACGAAGGCGACCGGCACCTCGCCCCAGCGTTCGTCGGGCGAAGCAACCACCGCCGCTTCCAGCACGGCCGGGTGGCGGAACAGGCAGCCCTCGACCTCGACCGAGGAGATGTTCTCGCCGCCGGAGATGATCATGTCCTTCGCCCGGTCCTTGATCTCGACGTAACGGTCCGGGTGCAGCACGGCGAGGTCGCCCGTGTGGAACCAGTCGCCCGCGAACGCCCGCGCGGTGGCTTCCGGGGCGCGCAGATAGCCCTTCATCACGCCGTTGCCGCGGACCATCAACTCGCCCAGCGTGACGCCGTCGGCCGGCACCTCCTCCAGCGTCGCGGGATCGCGCACCGTGACGTCCTCGCAGGTGAGCGTCGGCACGCCCTGGCGCTGCTTCTTCGCCGCCTGGTCGGCGGCATCCAGATCGTCCCAGTCCCGCTGCCACTCGCAGGTGGCGCACGGCCCGTAGGTCTCGGTCAGGCCGTAGCCGTGCAGCACGTCGAAGCCGATCGCTTCGGCCTTCTCCAGGATCGCCCGCGGCGGCGGGGCGCCGCCGATGGTGTAGTGCACCCGGTGGGTGCTGCGCCGGCCCGTACCCGAAGGCGCGTTGAGCAACGTGTTGAGAACCACAGGAGCGCCCGAAATGTGGGTGACGCCCCAGCGGTCGATCGCCTCCAACACGAGGGCGGCCTCCACCCGGCGCAGGCAGACATGGGTGCCCATCAGGGCGGTGATCGCCCAGGTGTTGCACCAGCCGTTGCAGTGGAACATCGGCAGGGTCCAGAGATAGACCGGCTGTGGCGCGAGGCGGAAGGCAAGGTGGTTGGCCATCGCCGTGAGAAAGGCGCCGCGGTGGTGGTAGAGCACGCCCTTGGGCTCGCCCGTGGTGCCGCTCGTGTAGTTGAGCGCGATCGTTTGCCACTCGTCGTCGATGCCGGGCCAGGCGAAGTGCGGGTCGGCTGCCGCCAGCAGATCGTCGAGAGCCTGATCGGTCGAAACCACCACGGGCGGATCGGCGAGGTCCGCGAGGGCTGCGTCGGCGAGTGCCCCGAGCTCCGGGTCGACCAGCAGCACCTTGGCGCGGCCGTGCGCCAAGAGGGCCCCGATGGTCGCCACATCCAGCCGGATGTTCAGACAGTTGAGCACCGCGCCCAGCATCGGCACGGCGAAATGGGCGAGCAGCACCGCGCGCGAATTGGGGGCAAGGACGGCCACCGTATCGCCCGGCGCCACGCCCGCCCGCGCCAGCGCGTGGGCCAGCCGCACGCTGTCTGCCAGGAAGGCGGCGTAGGTCCAGCTTTGCTCGCCGTCGACGATGGCCGGATGATCGGGCGTCACGCGGGCCGCGCGGACGAGGAAGCTCACCGGCGTGAGCGGCTGGTAGTTGGCGCGGTTGGGCGCGGTGGACGCATCGTCCCCGTCCCGCGTCCGGTGATCCACTCGAGCCTCCCGGGCTCGCCGCGTTGCTCGCGGCCTGTCGTCGTTCCTTTGTCGGACAGTAGGGCACCG
>JBMCMJ010000035.1:0-15090 GCA_048615135.1 Pseudomonadota bacterium | reverse complement strand
GCAGTCCTACAACGAGGTCCTGGCCGAGGCGCGGGCGCAGGCAGCCCTCGGCTGGAGTGCAAGCATCAGCCACGAGCCGGTCACGGACGAAGTCGGGCGGCTGCGCGTCGACGTCGCCGATGCGACCGCGAGCCCGCTCTACGCCGCCGATGTGCGCGCGGTGCTCAAGCGCCCGACCAACGCCTATCTCGATTTCGAGACATGGCTCGTGCCGGCCGGCGCCGGAACCTATCTCGCCGAGATCGACTGGCCGGCCGACGGGATCTGGGACGTGCTGATCACGGTCGAGCAGGGTGCCGATCGCTTCCAGGTCGAAGAGCGCCTGCTCGTTCGATGAGCGAAGCCGCCGTCGCCTCGACCGTCGACGACGATCCGCTCGAACTCGCCTCGCTCGACGGCTACGTCGCCCGCGACGGCGCGCAGTGCCGGCTCAGCCTGCTGGCCGAGGGGGTGCACTGCGGGGCCTGCGTGCAGAAGATCGAGCGCACGCTCGCCCGGCAGCCGGACGTGGTCGAAGCGCGCGTCAACCTCACGACCCGCCGACTGACCCTGGCCTGGACGGGCGAACCGGGCCGGGCCGCGGCGTTGGTCGAACCCGCCGCCCGTCTCGGCTACCGCTTCGTGCCCTTCGATCCGGCCGCGGCCGAGGACGGCGACGAGGCGGAGCGCAAGGCGCTGCTTCGCGCCATGGCGATCGCGGGCTTTGCTACCGCCAACATCATGCTGCTCTCGGTCTCGGTCTGGGCCGGCCATTTCCAGGGCATGGAGGCGAGCACCCGCGACCTGTTGCACTGGTTCTCCGCCCTGATCGCGCTGCCGGCGATCGTCTTTGCCGGCCAGCCCTTTTTCCGCTCGGCCTGGAGTGCACTCCGCCACGGCCACACCAACATGGACGTGCCCATCTCGCTGGCGGTCGTCCTGGCGCCGGCGGTGAGCCTTGCCGAGACCATCCGCGGTGGCCCGCACGCCTATTTCGACAGTGCGGTGATGCTGCTCTTCTTCCTCCTGATCGGCCGCTATCTCGACCGGCAGGCGCGCGGGCGCGCCCGGCAGGCGGCCACTCGCCTGCTCGCCCTCGGCGCGCGGCCGGTCACGGTGATCGGCCCGGACGGCCGGCATCGGGGCCTGCCGCCGCGGCTGGTGGAGCCGGGCATGACCGTGCTCGCCACCGCGGGCGAGCGGATCGGCGTCGACGGCCAGGTCAAGGACGGCGCGTCCGAGATCGACACGAGCCTGATCACCGGCGAGAGCCTGCCGCAGGCGGTGGCGCCCGGCGACGCGGTGTTCGCCGGCACCTTGAACCTCAACGCCCCGCTCACGCTCACCGTCACCCGCGCCGGCGACGATACGCTGCTCGCCGAGGTGGTCCGGCTGATGGAGGTGGCCGAGCGGCAGAAGGGCCGCTTCGTCGGCCTCGCCGAGCGGGTGGCCCGCTGGTACGCGCCGGTCGTCCACCTCCTGGCACTCGGCGCCTTTCTCGTCTGGTGGCTGGCGATCGGCATCTCGGTGCCCGAGGCGCTGATGATCGCCGTCGCGGTGCTCATCATCACCTGCCCCTGCGCGCTGGGGCTCGCCGTGCCGGCAGTGCAGGTGGTCGCCAGCGAGCGCCTGCTGCAGAGCGGCATCCTCTTGAAGGCGGCGACTGCCCTCGAGCGGCTCGCCGGGGTGGACCACGTCGTGTTCGACAAGACCGGCACCCTGACCCGCGGCCGCCCCGAATTGATCGACGACGGCGGGCTCGACGGGGCGCGCCTGCGCCGCGCCGCGGCCCTCGCCCAGCAGAGCCGCCATCCGCTCGCCCGCGCGCTGCGCCGGGCGGTGGGCGAGGGACCGCTCGCCCCGGCGTCGAACGTCGTCGAGCTCTCGGGCATGGGGCTGGAGGGCACCGTGGACGGGCGGCACCTGCGCCTCGGACGACGCAACTGGGTGGCCCCGGAGGTCGCCGATCCGGGCGGCACGGGGCTGGAGCTTTGGGTCGCAGAAGCCGGCCTGGCGCCGGTACGGCTCCGCTTCGCCGACGCCCTGCGCGACGATGCGGCGGCGGTGGTGGCGACGCTGCAGCGCGCGGGCTACGGCGTCGAACTCGTCTCCGGCGACCGGGCACCGGCAGTCGCGGCGATCACCGCGGAGGTGGGCCTCGCGGAATCCGTGGCCGGCGCCACGCCCGCCGACAAGGTCGCCCGTCTCCACGCGCTGCGCGACCAGGGCCGGCGGGTGCTGATGGTCGGCGACGGGCTGAACGACGCCCCGGCGCTGGCGGCGGCCGAGGCCTCGCTCTCGCCGACCTCGGCGATGGACGTGAGCCAGACCGCAGCGGATGCCGTGTTTCAGGGTCAGCGGTTGGCGCCGGTGGTGGAGACGCTGGCCACGGCCCGCGCCGCCGACCGGCTGGTCCGGCAGAACATCGCGCTCGCCTTCGTCTACAATGCGCTCGCCGTGCCGCTGGCGCTGGTCGGCCTCGTGACGCCACTGATCGCCGCGGTGGCGATGTCCGGCTCCTCGATCCTCGTGGTGACCAATGCGCTGCGCCTCGGTCAGCGGCGCACGCTCACCCTGCCGGCGCGGTGAGGCGGCCTTGGACATTCTCCTCTATCTGATCCCGATCGCCCTGTTCCTCGGCCTGCTCGGTCTGGTGGCCTTCCTCTGGGCCCTGCGCTCGGGCCAATTCGACGACCCGCGCGGTGCGGCCGAACGGATTCTCTACGACGAGGACGATCCCGCCTCACCCCCCGACGAGAAGCGGCAGGATTGAGGATTTTCTCGTCATCGAAATGAGTTATGTTCACTTCCGCACGAAGTGCTTCATCTTCGGGCGAACCATGCGGGAACGAGGCGACATGGCGGTACGGCATCGAACGGGGGCACGGCTCGCTGGCGTGAGTCTCGCTCTCCTGTTGGCGACCAGCGGGATCTGCAGCGTCGAGGCCCAGAGTATCGACGAGGCCCTGATCCAGGCCTACCAGACCAATCCGCGCCTCATGGCCGCCCGGGCGCAGCTCCGCTCGGTCGACGAACAGGTGAGCCAAGCCTATTCTCGCTATCGGCCCAGCTTGGCCCTCGAAGGCCGGTCCGAGGGCTCGGAGATCAACCAGGGCGGCGACAACTATTCGCTGTTCACCAATTCCGTCGGGTTGACCGTCCGGCAGAACCTCTACGAAGGCGGGCGCACGGTCGCCGGCATCCGCAGCGCGGTCCAGCAGGTCGGTCAGCAGCGCGCCGTGCTCGCCTCGATCGAGCAGGACGTCTTCCTCCAGGCGGTGCGGGCCTATACCGCCGTCGTGGCCACCCGGCGCGTGGTCGAACTCGCTCGCACCAATCAGGAGCGCCTCGAACGGCAGCGCCAAGCGACCGTGGACCGTTTCGAGGTCGGCGAGGTCACCCGCACCGACGTGGCCCAGGCCGAGGCGCGCGTCTCCGGCGCCATCGCCGAGCGCATCAGCGCCGAGGGCGACCTGCAGCAGGTGATCGCCGAGTTCGAGGCGGTGGTGGGTCTGCGGCCGACCGATCTGACCTCGACCGACGTCACCGTCTCGCCGCCGCCGTCACTGGTCGATGCCCAGGCCCGTGCCGAAAAGAACCCGGCCCTGGTCGCGGCAGAGTTCGCCTTCGAGGCCGCGCAGGCGGACGTGCGTGTCGCCCAGGCGGCCCTGTTGCCGACCTTGGACATCGACGGCACCGTGCGCTACGTCGATGAGCCGAGCCGGTTCATCGACTACCAGACCGATGCGCGGATCGGCGCTACGCTCACCATCCCCCTCTATCAGGGGGGAGCGGAATACTCGCGCGTCCGGCAAACCAAGCAGATCGTCGACCAGCGGCGTCGCGAGTTCGATCAGAACCGGCGCGACGTGATCGAACAGACGACCGCCGCCTGGGAGGGCCTGCAGACCGCGACGGCCCAGGCACGCGCGCTGGAAGAACAGGTCCGCGCCAATCAGCTCGCGCTCGAAGGTGTGCAGACCGAAGCGCAGGTGGGCGCGCGGACCGTTCTCGACGTGCTGGACGCCGAGCAGGAACTTTTCCAGTCCGAGGTCGACCTGGTGAACGCCCGCGCCAACCGGGTGGTGGCGCTCTACACGCTCCAATCGGCCATGGGTGAGTTGACGGCCGAGGCGCTCGGTCTCGGGGTCGAGCGCTACGATCCCTCGGAACATTTCCGCACGGTGCGCACCCAGGCCTTCGGCACCGAGGCCGGCACGGCCCGCACGGTCTTTCAGGACATCGACTTCCGCCAGGAATGGGGGCTCCGCGGCGACGGCCAGCCCTGAGAGCGTTCGCCCTCAGCCGTCGCAATCGAGCCGGCTCAGCTCGCCGTCGCGGAACCAGAAGACCGCGTCGTGCGGCTCGTCCATCTCCAGCATCGCCGCCGGCTCCAGGCCGAGGAACGCCGTGCGGACCGCCCGGCCGAGGGCGCCGTGCGCCACCGCCAGCGTCCGGCTGCCCGGCGGCAGCGCGCCCAGCCACGTCCGCGCCCGCTCGACGATGTCCATCTGCGTCTCGCCGCCGCCGGGCGGTGCCACCGTCCAGCGATCGGCGATGCGCGCCCGCCAGAGATCCGGGTCCGAGGCCTCGATCTCGGCGGCGGTGAGCCCGTCCCAGCGGCCCCAGGTCATCTCGCGCAGCCGGTCGTCGTGGCCGATGCGCATGGGGTCGTAGCCCACCGCCTCGGCGATGACGACCGCCGTCTGCCACGCCCGGAACAGCGGGCTCGCCTGCCAGGCGAACGCGTGCAGATCTCGTCCGAACTCGGCCTCCAGCCGGCGCGCGACGCGCTCGGCCTGTCGCAATCCCATTGCGGTCAGGGGAGAATCGCGGTGCCCCTGCACCCGCCGCTGGCGATTCCAGACGGTTTCGCCGTGGCGGATGTAGAGGAGTTCGATGTCGGCCCGTGGCGCCAAGGTCCGCTCAGGCGAAGCGCTCGGCGATCGATCGCAGGCCCGCGTCGAAGATCGCCGTGACGGCCATCGCCGCCTCGTCGATCGGCACGTCGGCCGGCTCGAAGGTGCTCGACCAGATGACCTTGGAGCCGCCGTTGTCCGGGAGCACGCGGAAGATGGCGCGGTATTGGCGGACCGGCAGCGGGGAGGAGAGGATCTCGTAGGTGTAGCTGTGGTCGTCCGGGTGGTCGCCGATCTCCCGCTCCAGCAACTCCCCGCCGTCGACCGTGCGGATGTGGCGATGCACCACCTCGCCGTGCCGCTCGACGTCGCAGGTCGCGACCATCGGGTGCCAGTCGGCGAGCGCGCCGAAATCGCCGACCACGGCCCAGACTTCCTCCGGGGTGGCCGAGACGTTGAGTTTCCTTTCCACTTCGACGGTCATCCGCGTCGCTCCCAGTCCGGGGTGCCCAGCGCACCCGCTACATCACCGCCCCGATCTGCCAGGGCACGAATTCGTGGTCACCGAGACCGAGCGCCTCGCTCTTGGTCGGCTCGCCCGACGCCACGCGCAGGACGTAGTCGAACATCTGCCGGCCCATCGCCTCGATCGACACACCCTCGTCGAGCACGGCACCGGCATTGATGTCCATGTCCTCGATCATGTGCGCGTACATCGGCGAATTGGTCGCGATCTTGAAGCTCGGTGCCGGCTTGAAGCCGAAGCAGGAACCGCGGCCGGTGGTAAAGGCGACGATGGTGGCGCCCGAGGCGACCTGCCCGGTCACCGAAGCCGGGTCGTAGCCGGGGCTGTCCATGAAGACGAAGCCCTTCTTCATGGCCGGCTCGGCATAATGGATGACGTCGGTGAGTGCCGTCGTCCCGCCCTTGGCCGCCGCCCCCAGAGACTTCTCGAGGATGGTCGTGAGCCCGCCCGCCTTGTTGCCCGGTGAGGGGTTGTTGTTCATCTCCCCGCCGTTGCGCCGGGTGTAGTCCTCCCACCAGCGGATCCGCGCAAGCAGCTTCTCGGCCACCTCGGAGGACACGGCACGGCGGGTCAACAGATGCTCCGCCCCGTAGATCTCGGGGGTCTCGGCCAGGATCGCCGTGCCACCGTGCCGGACCAGCAGATCGGCGCACGCGCCGAGTGCCGGGTTCGCGGTGATGCCCGAATAGGCGTCCGAACCACCACACTGCAGCGCCAGCGACAGGTGCTCGGCCGAGGCCGGCTGGCGGGTGAACTCGTTGGCGTAGGGCAGCATCTCGCGGATGATCGAGCTGGCCTGCTCGATCGTCTTGCGCGTCCCGCCCACGCCCTGCAGCGTCATGGTGCGGAAGGTCGGGCCCTTCTCGAGCTGGTAGGCGTCCAGCAGGAAGTCGATCTGGTTGACCTCGCACCCCAGCCCGATCATCAGCACGCCCGCGAAATTGGGGTGGCGGGCATAGCCCCAGAGCACGCGCTGCAAGGCGGCGAAGCCCTCGCCCGTATCGGCCATGCCGCAGCCGGTGCCATGGGTCAGTGCGACGATGCCGTCGACGTTCGGGTAGAGCGCCAGCTCGTCCTTGGGGAAGGCGGCGGCGATGTGCTTGCAGACCGTCGCCGAGCAGTTCACCGAGCTCAGGATGCCGATGAAGTTGCGCGTGCCGACCTGCCCGTTCGGCCGGTGGAAGCCCTGGAACACGGCCCGCTCGCCCGGTGCCACGAATTCCGTCGCCCGCGCCTCGGTGCCGATCGCGTAGTCGCGCTCGAACTCGCCCATCGAGCAGTTGTGCACGTGCACGTGCTCACCCGCCGCGATCGGCTGGCTGGCGAAACCGATGATCTGGTCGTACTTGCGCACCGCCTCGCCCGTGGCGATCGGCGCGGTGGCGATCTTGTGGCCGCGCGGCACCTTGGCCGCCGCCTCGATCCCCTCCTCGACGATCCGCTGCCCCGGATCGAGCTGCTCCAGCGCCACCACGACGTTGTCCCGCACGTTCAAGCGCACCGTGCTCGCCATCGCTCCCTCCCCGCTGACGAAGGGAGCGAGTCTAGCCGGCCGCGTCGCTTTCCGCGAGCCATTCGAAGTCGGGCAACCGCAGGTGCTTCGGGGGCGCGCCGTCCCGCCGCGACAGCTCCAGGACGGCGGTGCGCGGGTCCATCTCCGGATCGATCCGGAGCCCGCGCAACCCTTCGGCACTCGGCAACGCCTGCAGCGTCACCCCGACGATCTCGGCGAAGCCCGCGTCGTGCTGGAGCCGCCCCGCCCGCTCGGCCGGCCAGCGGTCCGGACGCTTGGTGCCGGGAAAGCGGAACAGGAACGGCGTCGACGGCTCCCGGCTGGAGGCCGCCACCTCCAGGAACATCCCCGGCGGCAGATAGGGCGGTGTCCACAGCCAGCAGGCAAAGGGCAGCGCATGCTCGCTCCGCACGCACACGCCGAACGGCGAAGCCCCGGAGACACGCCACGTGGCGTGCTCCCAGAGACCGGTTCGGGCGAAGGTGGCGCGCGACAACAGACGCGCGTCCTCCACCCACAACAGCTCCAGATACGCGTTGTCGAAGGCGTAGCAGCAATTGGCCGTACCCTGACCCTCGTGCCGCCGGGTGTAGGTCGGAACGAACCCCAGCGCCTCGAGTTTGGCCCGGCTGGCAGCACCGCCCGGTTCGACGAAAACGAACAGATGATCGAGGTCCACGCGTGACTCCGGGGTCGGTTCGACCCGAGCAGGGGTGGGAGGTGGGGCACCCGAACGGGCGCCGATCGCTGCCCGGAGAGTGCACGTCCGCGCCGCATCGCGAAAGACCCGACCGAAGGTCGAAGGCCGCTTCCCGCCACGCCCACCGCTAGGATCGCCCCGAACGATGCCATCGGGGAGGCCCTGGACATGAGCGCGCGCGCGATCAACGTGGCGATGGTCGGCTACGGCATGATGGGGGTCTGGCACTCCGAGGCCCTGCGTGCCGCGGGGGCCGTCCTGCACACCGCCGTCGGCCGGCGCCCCGAGGCCACCCGCGCCTTCGCCGAGCGCTTCGGCTACCGCCATGCGGCCCCCTCGCTGGAGGCGGCGCTCGCCGACGAGGCGATCGACGCGGTCATCCTCGCCACCCCCTCCGAGCAGCACGAGGAACAGGCGCTGCGCTGCCTCGAGGCGAACAAGCACGTGCTGCTCGAAATCCCGATCGCCATGAGCCTCGAGGGTGCCGAGCGCGTCGCCGCCGCCGCGGCCAGGAGCGACCGCGTCCTCGCGCTTTGCCATCCGATGCGCTTCCACCCGGAACGGGCGGCCCTGCGCGATCGCATCGCCGCCGGCGAGGAACACGTCGTCCAGGTCGCCGGCCGCTTCTTCATCCACCGCTTCGAGAACGTCGGCGCCACCGGCTACCCCCGCTCCTGGACCGACAATTTGCTCTGGCACCACTTCTGCCACTTCGTCGACATGGGCCTCGACCTGATGGGCACGCCCGCCATCCGCCGCGTGCAGAGCCACTATGCGGCCCTCCACCCGCGCACCGGCACGCCGATGGACGCGGTCGTCCTGGTCGAGACCGAGGCCGACCAGACCCTCCTGGTGCACGGCACCTACCGCGCCGCCTTCCGCCTCTACGACAGCCTCGTCGTCACCGACCGCGACACCTACCAAGACGACATCCTGGCCGCGACCTGGCGCACCCGCGACGGCACCACCTCGATGCCGAGCGAACAGGCCATCTGCGCCCTGGTGGTCGACGACTTCCTCGCCGCCCTAATCGAAGGCTGTCCCCCGCGCACGCCCGCCGCTTCCGTACTCCCGGCCATGCGGGTGCTGCAGGCGGTGCAGGACGAGTGGGACGCCCACTACGGTCCGCAGCCGATTCCGGGCCGCACCCGGCGGGGGTGAGAATGACTGCGGGCAAGCGGGAGCAAGGGCCGGCTCGGCTGGCGGTTTCATGGCGCAGGCACGGCGGCCGCCACTGCCGCCTGCGCCGGCATCACGCCGAAGGCAGCCGTTCCGGCTCCTGCCGCCGGTCGTCACGCAGTGGCGCCGCCATCTCGTCGCGGTCCCGGATCCCGCGGATCGTTGCCTCGGCGACGCCGAAGTGGCGCGCGGTGGCCCGCACGGACGAGCCGCGGGCCAGTCGTGCGTGTACTGCCGGCCAGAGAGTCGGATCGAGCTTGAACGGCCGCCCCGGAGTACGGCCCTCTCGTCTGGCCCGCTCCTGGCCGCGCCGGGTGCGACCCCCGCGAGTCGTCTGGTCCAGGTTGACGCAGGCCTGCAGGACACGGCCCGTTTCGCCGTCGATACGAACCGGCCCCGTGACTCCGTTCATCTCGGCCACGACGACCAGGGCGAAGACGTCGCGCAGGGCATCGAGTGTCGCCACCACCGCGCGCAGCGTCGAGCCGAGAGCGGCAAGCCGGTCCACGACCAAGACCTTGCGCACCTCGAACTCGGCGCTCGCGCGCAGCATGCGCCGAAAGCCCGGCCGGTCGAGAGCCCGGTCCAGCTCCACCCACGTGTCGCGGCTTTCACCGAAGACGCGGCCGCCGTCCGGTAGGGGCAGCGGCGTGGGCCATTGTGCCGGAAAGCGTCCTTCGGCTTCGCCGGTGGATGAGGGTGCCAACAGTCCCTCGGCATAGGCAAAAACGAGCATCACGAACGATCCACGGAACGAGGATCACGACGGTGCACACCTTCTGGCGCCGTGTGACCGGACCCGGGGTCGCGGCCGGTTTCGTTGAACGGCCATGACCCGGGGTCGACGAGGGACGGGACGGATGGGAACGAGCCGTCGAGGTGGTCAGGCCATGGCGGTGCCGTATAGGCTCGCCGGATCGGTTTCCGCAGCCTTGCCGAGATACACCGTCTTGCCCTCGGCATCGACGATGCGCAGCGGCTCCGTCTGCGTGCAGGCGAGCGAGGCGAGGACCATGAAGCCGGCCATGATCGACGGGAAGCCCCGTCCGCCGGCCAGTCGCTTGCCGTCCTTCACCTGTTCGACGAAGTAACGGTTTCGGGTTTCCGGCTCCTCTACGGGGGCTGCGTAGCGACGGAGTACCGACTCTCGGTGGTTCTTGCCGAACATGAGATTCCCTCTCTTCGAAGCGCAAGTTGAAGTGCGCAGAAACTGGTGATTTGTTGCGCGCAGATTGCGAAATTCGGCTCCGCTACACAACCAGAGATTTATGGTTAAGCATGTATCGAGATATGCCGGATTCGCAAAAGCGTGGTCGTGCCACGCATCGGCACCGAGAACTCGGCTGCCTTGTTCAGTGC
Organism: Pseudomonadota bacterium; assembly: GCA_048615135.1. Lineage (GTDB taxonomy): Bacteria > Pseudomonadota > Alphaproteobacteria > Geminicoccales > Geminicoccaceae > RECO01. The sequence continues at coordinate 4,975 of JBMCMJ010000035.1, read as the reverse complement.
CCCCGGCGCGGGCGGCCAGCAAGCCAGCCCTCGAAGGAGGTGCTGCGATGGGTGCGTGGCCGGCTGCCGGCCTCCGCGAGCGGAACCCACGGTCCGTCACCCGAGCGCACCAGCCAGCCGTCCCTCGTCCGCCTGTAGAACTGCGCCCTGTCCGTCGCCGTGGCGGCGGGTACGGATTGTCCCAGCCGGCCGAACACCCGCTCCGCGTAGGCTTGGCCCAGGCTCGGCGTATGGCTGTGGTAGCGGCCGACCGCCTCGAACAGACTCGGCGCCCGGCCCGATAGCGTCGTCAGGAAGCGCATGGCATAGGCGACGTTCGTGGCGGGGTCGAACGCCGCGTCGAGGGACGCGAACGCGTCGGGGTGATGGTGGAGGTTGACCTGCATGCAGCCGACGTCGATGTTGCGCACGCCTTCGGCCCGCAGCGCCTCGACCTTGGCCACCGCACTCGCCCGGTCGTCCAGGTAGAACGCTCCGAGCGGCGAATTGATGGTCCACGGCCACGGCACGAAGCCGGCCTCCGGCACTGTCCGGCCGCTTTCGACCAGCGCGATCGCCCCGAGCAGGCCCTTCGGCAAGGGGGCGGCACTCTCGGCACGGGCGATCGCCTCGACGCAGGCCGTCGGCGCGGCGGCACTTGCTCCAGCCCAACAGGCCACGAGCAGCATCACGGAGAAGGCGCGCCCGGCCGATGTGAGCATGGGGTTGAATAGCTCTCGACAGTTGGCGGATTTGGGTTGATTGAAGCCGGGCCCGCCGCGCATTGGCAAGGATCTTTCGATCGTGGGATCGCGTTGTTCGTTGGGGTTCGTTCTCGCCGCCCTGGCGGCGTTGGGCGCCTGCACGCAGGCGGCGCCGCCGCCGGCGGTGACCGGTCCGGCGGTCGAGGTGAGCCGGGACGTTGGGCCCTACAGCCAAGCGCTCTCGGACGGTCGCTACGCCGTGGCGGTGGCCGGGCTGCGATCGGTGGTCCAGGCGCACCCCGACCACACCGAAGCCAAGCTCCTGCTCGCCCAGGCCTATTTCGGCCAGGCCGACCTCGCCCAGGCGGGACGGCTGTTCGCCGAGGTCGAGCGGCAGGCCACCACCCCGCGACAGCTCGCCGAGGCGCGCACCGGCCGCGGGCTGATCGTCCTCTACGAGGGCGACGCCGACGAGGCAGAAAACCTGTTCCGCGCCGCCCTGCGGGACGACCGCAGTTCCGCCGAGGCCTGGAACGGGCTCGGCCAGAGCCTCGACCGGCAGGGTCGGCACCGCGACGCCGTCGATGCCTTCGAGACGGCCCTGGAGCGCCGGCCGGGATGGCCCGTCGCCCTCAACAATCTGGGCCTGGCACACCTCCATTCGGGCCAGCACGCGACCGCGGAGGCGATGTTCCGGCGGGCCTACGCGGCCGAGCCGAATTCGGCGGTGATCGCCGCCAACCTGCGGCTCGCGGTCGCGCTGCAGGGGCGCTACGAAGAGGCCCTGGCGGGTGTCATGCCCGATCAGGAGGCCGACGTGCTCAACAATGTCGGCTATGCGGCGATGGTGCGTGGCGATCTGGGTGAGGCGGGCCGCTACCTGCAGCGGGCGCAGGCGGTGAGCCCCACCTTCCACGAGGAGGCCGACCGCAATCTGCGCCTCTTGGAGACGCTGAGGGCGCAGCGCGGTGCCGGCGCCTGAGCTGCTCGCCGCCCTGCGCTGGGCCTTCCTGCTGGTGCTCCTGGCAGCGGCGATCACCGATCTCCGCTGGCTGCGGATCCCGAACGGCCTCGTGCTCGCGGCCCTCGGCCTCGCCCTGACAGCGCTGGTGCTGACCCCGGCCGGCTGGCAGGGACGGCTCCTGGCGGGCGGGCTCGTGTTCGCCGTGACCGTGCCCCTGTTCGCCTTCAACCTGATGGGCGGGGGCGATGCCAAGCTCTTCCCCGTGCTGGGCCTGTGGCTCGGTGGCGCTGCTTTCGACTTTTTCCTGCTGACGTCGCTGTTGGCCGCGGCCTTCGCGCTCCTGCTGGTGGTCGTCCGTCGCCTGGTTGCGGCCGCGGGCGCCGACCCGGTCCGGCTCTGGCCCGTCCTGCAGCGGGAGGAGGGCGTGCCGCTCGCCGTGCCGGCCCTGCCGGCGGCCTGGTTCTGGGTCTAGGCGCCGCCACGCGACGCGCGTTCCCGCGGCAACCCTTTTTAAACCCTTCTGCGCGACAGTTCCTTCGCTGCCAGAAGCCAACCCCCCAACGCCCGTCGTGGCAGCGCCGGCACGAGGCCACGTGCCCAGCGGCAGGGCGGCTCGAGCATGGAGTTGAGCAGATGATGAAAAAGTTTATGAAACTTTATCTGAACATCCGCTATAATGATAGTGGAGCGACGTTGATTGAGTATAGTTTGATTGCTGGATTGGTTGCTGTTGTGGCAATCGTAGTTTTGGGTGAAGCAGGAACTGCAATCGAGGATATTTTCGGTGTAGTTCGTGATGAATTAGAGGACGCAGCGACGAGTGCAGCGGGTGGCGGTAACACCTGATAACAACTGCGGTACATCTGTCTGCGGTTTGCCTGAAAAGCCGGCCGGCTCCATCTGAGTCGGCTGGCAATATCATAAGCTTTAATATGTACAATTTGCCTAAGGAAGAGTAGCTATGCTGCTGCGCGCGCTCTTGATCGTTGTTTCGGGTCTCGGTCTGGCCGCCGGTGGCGTTTTCGGCACCATGCAGGTGCTGGGGCCCAGTCAGCCTGCGACCGTGGCGGCACCGGCCGAGATCCCGACCGTGACGGTCGTCGTCGCCGAGACCGACATCGGCTTCGGTGTCGACCTCGTCGAGAACTTGGTGCGGCTGCAGCCGTGGCCCGAGAACCTCGTGCCGCCAGGTGCCTTCACCAGCTTGGAGCAGATCGTCGGCAACGCCGAGATGGGTTTCCGTCGGGCAAGGCGGCCGATCGTCCAGGGTGAGCCGATCCTCGCCGGCAAGGTTTCCGGCTTCGGCGAAAAGGTGACCATCGCCCACGTCATCGATCCGGCCAAACGGGCGCTCGCCATCCGCGTCGACGATGTCACCGGCGTGGGCGGCTTCGTCACGCCCGGTGACCGGGTCGACGTGGTGCTCATCCAGCAGCAGGACGGCGACACGCTGGCCAGCACCATCCTGCAGGACGTGCTGATCCGCGGCGTCGACCAGGTGAGCGACGAGGACCGCAACAAGCCGGCCGTCGTCCGCACGGTCACCGTCGAGGTGTTTCCCGACGAGGCGCAGCGGCTGGTGCTGGCGCAGCAGACCGGCCGCCTCAGCCTGACGCTCCGCCCGGCCGGGACCCACGACGAAATTCCGAGCCAAACCATTACGCGAAATTCCTTGACGACTTTTAGCGACAGCGCGAATGCTGCCCTACCGACGGCCGCTGCGAGCGTGACCATCCGGCGCGGCGCCACCGAGGAGGTGGTTTCGGTCGTCCGCTAACGATCCGTGGAGGCGTGATGCGCGATCGGGCTCTGTTCGTTTCCTTGGTCGCACTGCTCGCGCTGCTCTTCGTCAGCCTCGCCGTTCCGGCCACCGCGCAGCGTGCGGTAATCGAACTGCGTCCGGGCTCCGGGGTCTATGCCGGCGAGGTGGTGGTCCCGATCAACAAGTCGCAGGTGGTCCAACTCGACCGGACGTTCGACGGCGCCTCGATCGCCAATCCGGAGGTGGCCAACATCGTTCCGCTATCGGCCCGTGCGGTCTACGTGTTCGGCACGAGCCTGGGCAGCACCTCATTGACCCTGACCGACCCGGACGGCGGGGTGCTGGCGGTGGTCGACGTGGTGGTCTCGCACGACCTCGACCGTCTGAAGCGCCAGCTGCACACGCTCTACCCGAGCGACCGCGTCCGGGTCCGCGCCGCCGGTGCGGGCGTCGTGCTGGACGGCGAGGTGGCCAACGCCAGCCGCCTCGCCAACATCCTTTCGGTTGCGCAAAAATTCGCGCCTGGTGCGGTCACCAATCTGTTGGAGGTGACCAAGAGCGAGCAGGTGATGCTGCACGTCCGCTTTGCCGAGATGCAGCGCGAATTGGTCAAGCAGCTGGGCGTGAACCTGGGAGCCGTGTTCGACGACGGCGTCACCTCGGTGGGCATCATCTCGGGCGACGGGCCGTCTTTGAACCCGCTGTCGTTCGTCGCCGCCAGTTTCGGCCTGCAGACCGGCAACTGGTCGCTGGATGCGCTGATCGATGCGCTCGAGCAGGAAAACGTCGTCCGCATTCTCGCCGAGCCCAATCTGATCGCCCTGTCGGGCGACACGGCGAGCTTTCTCGCGGGCGGCGAGTTCCCCGTTCCGGTCGCAAGCAGCACCTCGGGAGGCGTCGCGCAGGTCACCGTCGAGTTCAAGGAGTTCGGGGTGGGCCTGTCGTTCACGCCGACGGTGATCGGCAACGACCTCGTCAACCTCGAACTGTTCACCGAGGTCAGCGACATCGATCCCAACAACTCGGTTCGCACCAGCGGTATCGCCGGCGTCGAGATTCCGGGCCTGCGGGTGCGACGGGCCACGACCACGGTGGAATTGCGCAACGGGCAGAGCTTCGCCATCGCCGGTCTCTTGTCGGACCAACTGCGCAACGACATCCGCGGGGTGCCCGGCATCGGCGATGTGCCCATTCTCGGCTCGCTGTTCCGCAGCAGCGGCTATCAGTCGCGGCAGACCGAACTGGTCATCCTGGTCACCCCCTATCTCGTCCGGCCGGCTACGCCGGACGCGCTCAAGACACCGCTCGAGTCCTTCGTCCCGCCGAGCGAACTCGATCTGTTCCTGCTCGGGCGGACCGAGCGGCGTCCGTCGGCCGTCGAGGAGTTGGGGGCGCAAGCAGCCGGGGGCCTTGCCGGTCCCCACGGCTATCTCCTCAGGTGAGCGCTGCCATGCTGCGTAACGCACTCCCCCTGGTCTGCCTGTTCGCGGCCGGTTGTGCCGGGTTCGACCAGCCGATCCGGGCCGATCCGCGCTTCGGCGACGCGGTGCGCGCCAACATGGCGGC
>JBMCMJ010000034.1:0-15763 GCA_048615135.1 Pseudomonadota bacterium | reverse complement strand
GGGGTGGCTTCCAAGCCCAGATCGGACGCGGTGCCTTCGTGCAGCAGCCGGCCCTCGGCCACGGCGAGACCGTGGGCGAGGTGCGGATCGGTGCGGCACGCCGAGCACCAGCCTTGGTCCGCGAGGGCGCGCACGAAGGGCAGGGTGGCGTTCTCCAGGGCATGGGTGGACGTTCGGGGCACCGCACCCGGCATGTTGGCGACCGCGTAGTGCACCACCCCGTCGATGACGTAGGTCGGCGCGGCGTGGGTGGTGGGGCGGGTGGTCTCGAAGCAGCCGCCCTGGTCGACCGCGACGTCGACCAGCACCGAACCCGGCCGCATCCGCCGCACTTGGTCGGCCGAGACGAGCTTGGGGGCGGCCCGGCCGGGGACGAGGACCGCGCCGATCACGAGGTCGGCGTCGAGCACGGCATCGGCGAGCGCCGCCTTGCTCGCGTAGCGCGTCTCCAGCCCGTTGCCGTGCTCGCGCTCCAGCCGGTCGAGGACATCGAGGTTCTTGTCGAGGACGGTCACGGCCGCGCCCATGCCGAGGGCGATGGTCACGGCGTTGGCGCCGACCGTCCCGCCGCCGATCACGACGACGCGAGCGCGCGGCACGCCCGGCACGCCGCCGAGCAAGAGGCCGGCGCCGCCGTGGATGGCCTGGAGGGCGGTCGCGCCCGCCTGCACGGCGAGCCGGCCCGCCACCTGGGACATGGGCGTCAAGAGCGGCAGGCGGCCCGCGGCGTCGGTCACGGTTTCGTAGGCGAGCGCCACCACGCCCGAGGCGAGGAGAGCCTCGGTGAGCTTTCGGTCCGCCGCCAGATGCAGATAGGTGAAGAGGGTCTGCCCGGAGCGCAGCCTCGCCACTTCCGGCGGCTGCGGCTCCTTCACCTTGACGATCAGGTCGGCTGTCTCGAACACCCGAGCGGCGTCGGGCGCGAGGTCTGCCCCGGCCGCACGGTAGGCGTCGTCGTCGAACCCGGCACCGCTGCCGGCCGTCTGCTCGACGCACACGCTGTGGCCGGCCTCGACCAGTTCGTGCACGCCGTCCGGGGTCAGGCCGACGCGCGCCTCGCCCGGCTTCACCTCCTTCGGGATGCCGATTTGCATGCCACCCTCCGCTGGTCGTTTTCGGCGAGCCTAGCGGATCGATGCGGCGGCGTCGCGTGGCCGCTGCGCTCAGGGCCGGGCGAGGGGGTAGTTGGCGGTGAGCCGGAACGGGCTGGCCGGTGCGGTCTCTTCGAACACGGCGAGGCGGTCGATCGCGAGCGGCGTGCGGACGAGTTCGGCGGTACGCTCGCGGAGCTCCGCGAGCAGCCGGTCGTGTTCCTCGCCGGCGAGCCGCTCGGTGAGCGTCATGTGGAAGGTGAAATCCTCCATGACATAGGGATAGCCCCAGAGCGCCAAGTGCTCGCGCTGCCGCTCGGTGCGCAGTTCCGGCTGGCGGCGGGCGAGTTCCTTGTCGTCGAGGGGGGCGCGGAACGGCTCGAACGAGCGCACGCAGGCGGCGGCGAAGGCGTCGAGCCGATCGGTCGGCGGCTTGGCGGTGAAGGCGAGAAAGCCCCTGAGGCTGGTCACCTCGATGGCGATGGCGAAGGCGGGCCGGGACGCAGCGAAGGCGCGGACGGCTTGGTGGAGCAGGTCGACCGTGGTGTCGTCGCGCAGGCGGAAGGGGGCCTTGAGGGTGGCGTGGAAACCGTAGCGGCGCGGCGAGGCGGTGAGCGTACGGAGCCTCTCGGGCGCAACACCCCGGACGGTCGGTTGCTCGAGGGGGGTGTCGGTGTAGGCGTCGCGGCCGAGCCAGGTGCTGGCGAAGCGGTGCAGATCGCTGTCGGCGGCGGGGGCGAAGTAGATCGCCTGGCGGTGCGTCATCAGGCGACCCGGCGGCCGGCGGCCCAGACGGTGCGCACCAGCGGTCGGTCCTGCACCAGCCGCACCTCGACCAGATCGGCCCGGAGCCCCTCGGCGATCCGGCCGCGATCGTCCAGGCCGACGGCCTTGGCGGGCGCCGAGGTGACCATGCCGACGGCGGCCGGAATGCCGATGCCGGTCTCGCCGGCGGCGAGCTTGAAGGCCGCCTGGATCAGGCTCGCCGGAATGTAGTCGGAGGCGAACATGTCGAGCAGGCCCTTGGCCGCGAGTTCGGCGGCGGCGACGTTGCCCGAGTGCGACTTGCCGCGGATCAGGTTGGGCGAGCCCATCAGGGTCGGCAGATGGTGGGCGCGGGCGGCCTCGGCCGCCTCCAGCGTCGTCGGGAACTCGGTGAGGCAGGCGCCGAGTGCGATGGCTTCCTCGATGTGCTCGGCGCGGGCGTCGTCGTGGGTGGCGAGCGGCAGACCGCGGGCGCGCGCGCGTTCGGCCAGCGCTCGCGCATTGGGCGGGCCGTAGATCTGCGAGCCCTCGATCAGCGTGCGGATGTGGTGCTCGACCTCCGCGTCGCTCATCTGCAGGTTCTTCTGGTAGCGACGGCGATAAGCGGAGATGTCCGGCGACTGCCGGTCGCCCGGTGCGTGGTCCATCACCGAGATCATCGCCGTGAGCGGGCTTCGGCTGTGGTGCTCGAAGAGATCGACGATGTCCGGGTGGGTGATCTCGCAGCGCAGATGCAACAGGTGCTCGATCCTGAGCATGTGATGGTCGCGGGCGTATTCGAGGCCCTGGATCATCGGCTCGATCATCTCGGCGCGGGTGTCCCAGCCGGGCGCCGAGCCGACCGTCAGGCTGTCGAACACGGTGGTGATGCCGGCGGTCGCCACCTGCCCGTCATGGGCGATGGCGGCTGCCACCTTGTCCCACAGCACGCCCGAGCGGGGCTGGAAGTGCCGCTCCAGATTGTCGGTGTGGACGTCGACGAGGCCGGGAATGACGAGCGAGCCGCCGAGGTCCATCGCCTTGGGATGGCGGGCGGTGCCCGGCGCGATGCCGGTAATCCGCCCGCCCGCCATGGCGAGGGTGCCGCGCACGATCTCGCCGTCCAGAACGAGCGAGCAGCCGGAGAGGATCACCTCCGCTGCCGGCAGCTCTGCCAGGATCGAGTTCACCCCACACGTCTCCCGTGGCGCCACACCGCGAGCACGGCCGGCACCGTGTCCTTTCGCCGGATGCGGACCATGTCTGCCCGGAGGCCTGCCACGAGTGCCCCCCGGTCGTCGAGTCCCAGCATCCGTGCTGGCGCGCCCGCGACCAGATCGACCGCCCGCTCCAGCGGCCAGCGGAGATCGTCGGCGAGGCGGAAAGCGGCGTGCACGAGGCTCACCGGCACGTAGTCGGAGGAGAGGCCGTCGAGCAGGCCGGCCGCGGCGAGCTGGTGCGCCGCCACGTTGCCCGAGTGCGAGCCGCCGAGGATGACGTTGGGCGCCCCCATGACGATCGCCATGCCGTGCGCGCGGGCGGCGGCGGCGGCCTCGAGCGTGGTCGGGAACTCCGAGATCAGGCAGCCCTCGGCCTTGGCCTGCTCGACATGGGCGACCGTGGTGTCGTCGTGGCTCGCCAGCACCACCGTCCGATCGCGCACCAGATCGACGATCGCCTTCCGGTGCGCGTCGGCGTAGCGGGTCTGCTCCTCGATCCGCCGTTCGACCAGCGCCTCGAACTCGGCGTCGGTGCTCTCCGTCCGGCCGCGGTGGAAGGTCCGGTAGCGCTCGAGGTCGTGCCACTGCCGCTGGCCCGGCGTGTGGTCCATCAGCGACACGACGCGGATGTTCGGTTCCTCGACGTGCTCCTCGAAGATGTCGACCACGTGCGGATCGGACACCTCGCAGCGCAGATGGACGAGGTGGTCGGCCCTGAGCATGGCCGCCGCCCGCGCCTGCTCCAGCGCCTCGAGCGAGAGTTCGAGGAACTCCAGCCGCTCGCGCTTGCCGCCGTAGAAGCCGACGCAGATGGCATCGCACACGGTGGTGATGCCGGCGGCGGTGACCTGGGCGTCGTGGGCCAAAAGCGCCGCGTCGGCCGGCCAGCGGACCTTGGGGCGGGGCTGCACCTGCCGCTCGAGGTTGTCGGTGTGGACCTCGACGAGGCCCGGCCAGAGCCAGTCGCCCTCGAGGTCGAGCCCGGTGCCGACGCTGGCGCCGTCCGCCGCGATCTCGTGGATGATGCCGTCCTGCACGACGAGACGGCCGTGGACCACGCCCTCGGGCGTCACGATCCGCGCGTTCTCCAATACCAATTCGGTCATGCCGCCACCCGCATCGCTTCGACGTCGATCGAGCGGGTCGCGACGCGCTCGCGGACGTCCCGGTCGTGGAAGATGCCGAGCAGCGCCGCCCCCCGCGCCTTCGCCTCCTCGATCAATTCGACCACGCTCGCGCGGTTGGCCGCATCCAAGGACGCGGTCGGCTCGTCGAGCAGGAGGATCGGATAAGGATGGGCGAAGCCGCGGGCGATGTTGACCCGCTGCTGCTCGCCGCCCGAGAACGTCAGGGGCGGCAGGTCGAAATGGCTCTTCGGGATGCGCAGCCGGGCCAGGAGGTCCCGCGCCCGTGAGCGAGCCTCGTTCGGGTCCAGGCCCAGCGCCCGGAGCGGTTCGGCCACCACGTCCACCGCCGGCACCCGCGGCAGGCAGCGGAGGAACTGGCTGACATAGCCCATGGTCTCGCGGCGGACGGCGAACACCGTGCGCGGATCGGCCCCGGCGAGGTCCACCTCCTCGCCTCGATGGCGCACCCACACCGCACCGCCCGCCGCCTTGTAGTTGCCGTAGACCAGCCGCAGGAGCGTCGACTTGCCAACGCCCGAGGGGCCGGCCAGGACGACGCACTCGCCGGGCCGCACCTCGAAGGACGCGGCGGCGAACACCGGGATCAAGCGGCCGCCCTGCAGGTGCAGGGTGAAGGTCTTGTCGAGGCCCTGGACTCGGAGCAACGGGCTCATCCTTGCAGGATCGAGGCGACGAGGAGCTGGCTGTAGGGGTGCTGGGGGTCGTCCAGGACCTGATCGGTGAGGCCGAGTTCGACCACCTGGCCACGTTGCATGACCATCATGCGATGGGCGAGCAATCGTGCCACCGCCAGATCGTGGGTGACGATAACCACCGCCAGTGACAGGTCGGTGACGAGGTTGCGCAACAGGTCCAACAGTCGCGCCTGCACCGACACGTCGAGCCCGCCCGTGGGCTCGTCCATGAACACGAGGCGCGGTTCGGTGACGAGATTTCTGGCGATCTGCAGACGCTGCTGCATGCCGCCGGAAAAGGTCTCCGGCAGATCGTCGATCCGGTCGGCCGAAATCTCGACCCGTGCCAGCCAGTCGAGGGCACGGGCGCGGATGTGGCCGTAGTGTCGCTCGCCGATCGCCATCAGCCGCTCGCCGACATTGGCGCCGGCGGACACTTTCAGCCTGAGCCCGTCGCGCGGGGCCTGGTGGACGAAGCCCCATTCGGTCCGCGCCAGCCGGCGCCGCCGCGGCTCGTCCATCGCCACCACGTCCTCGAGCCCCTGATCCCTCGAGCGGTAGAGCACCGAGCCTCCGTCGACCGGCAGCCGTCCGGCGAGCAGGTTCAACAGGGTCGACTTGCCCGAGCCGCTCTCGCCGACCACGGCCAGCACCTCGCCCGGCCAGAGATCGAAGCTCACGCCATCGACCGCGCGGATGCGGCCGAAGCGCTTCTCGACATCGCGCACCTGCAGGAGCGGGCCCACCGCCGGCGCGCTCACGCCGCCTCGCCCCGGCGCCGGGCGCAGTAATCGGTATCGGAGCAGCAGAACATCCTTCCGCCCGCGTCGTCGATCACCACCTCGTCGAGATAGCTGTCCCTCGCGCCGCAGAGGTCGCAGGCCCGATCCCAGCTCTGCACCTCGAAGGGGTGATCCTCGAAATCGAGGCTCACGACTTCGGTCCAGGGCGGCACCGCGTAGAGCCGCTTCTCGCGGCCGGCGCCGAACAGTTGCAGGGCCGGGCAAAGGTGCATCTTGGGATTGTCGAACTTGGGCGTGGGCGAGGGCGACATCAGGTAACGGCCGGCGACCAGCACCGGGTAGTTGTAGCTCGTGGTGATCCGCCCCTGGCGGGCGATGTCCTCGTAGAGCTTGACGTGCATGGCGCCGTAGTCCTCGAGCGCGTGCATCATCCGCGTCTCGGTTTCGCGCGGCTCGAGGAAGCGCAGCGGTTCGGGGATCGGCACCTGATAGACGAGGATCTGGTCCTCGTGCAGCGGTTCCTCGGGCATGCGGTGGCGGGTCTGGATCAACGTCGCCGCGGCGGTCCGCTCGGTCGTCGCCACCCCGGTCATCCGCTCGAAGAAGCGGCGGATCGAGACGGCGTTGGTGGTGTCGTCGGCGCCCTGGTCGATCACCTTGAGCACGTCGTCCGGGCCGATGCAGGCGGCCGTCACCTGGATGCCGCCCGTGCCCCAGCCATAGGGGAGCGGCATGTCGCGGCTGGCGAACGGCACCTGATAGCCCGGAATGGCCACGGCCTTGAGCAGGCCCCGGCGGATCATCCGCTTGGTCTGCTCGTCGAGATAGGCGAAGTTGTAGCCGGGCTCGATCGGGCTCGCTTCCCGCGTGTGCGGGTCGGCGATCCAGCCCTCGACGGGATCGGCGTCGTCCGGCACGCCGTAGCGCCGCTGCCGGCAGGCCCAGGCCGCCTGCACGGCGCACAGCACGGCATCGAGCCGGTCGCCCTTGGCGTCCGCGACGAGATCCTGGGCCTGGGCCTCGTTGAGCGTGACGGTGACGCCGTAGCGCTCGAGGAGGCGGCCGTCGCCGAGGGCCTCGACGATCCGGGTGCGGGCGTCGCGCCGCTCGGCCGTGTCGCCCGTCTCGGCCTTGTAGGGCGTGCGGCCGATCAGGTGGCGGGCGAGTACGGCCGGATAGGCCTCGACGGCAACGCGGTCGTCGCCCGTCTCGTGGAGCAGCGGCAGATGCACGCCGCTCGCGAGCAGCAGCGGCGCGCCGCGCGCGAACATGAGCCCCACCGGCTGCCATTGCACCTTCTGCGGCGGCTGGCCGCCGATGAGCCGATCGACCCGGCGGCGGGGCTGCTTGGCGCCGGCCGGCCGGCCGGCCTCGAACGCCTTCACCACCTCGAAGAAACTCGAAAGGTCCGCCACCCGTGCCACATAATCGGCCCAGGCGAGCGGCCAGTCCTGGGCTTCGACGAAGGCGCGGGTTTGGCCGAAGGGGAAGTCGAGCCCGGCGATCCAGGGGCCCGGCTCGGCAAGCACCGCCTCGAAAGTGCGAAAGTCGACCAGCGCTTGGACGCGCTCCAGGGTGAGGGTGGTGCCGTCGAGCGTGCAACGGGCGAGCGTGATCGGCTTTTTGGCCGAGGGGGCACTGGTGAAGTCGATGCCGAGCACGATCATTCGGCGGCGTCCCCGCTCGCGTGAGGTAGTTGGCGAAAGGAAGGACCAGGGGGCTTTTGGCCCCCTGACCCCCGGCTGACGGCCAGGGCCGTCAGCACTTGGCGGCCCCCGTGCGGCGGTCGGGGCCATCTTGCGTCACCGAAGTGGCGATGGCAGCGCCATCGCCGGGGGGCGCGGGGGGACCATCAAGTCCCCCCGATCCTTCCGCCCGCTTTCCGGCACCAGCCTGTTCGGCCCACGCGGCCCTGAGTGCCCGGATCATCCCGAGTTCGCCTTGGAAGTCGACGTAGTGCGGCAGCTTCAGGTGTTCGACGAAGCCGGTGGCCTGGACGTTGTCGCTGTGCATCAGCACGAATTCCTGATCCTGGCTCGGCGCCTTCACCTCTTCGCCCAACTCGGCCGCGCGGAGTGCCCGGTCGACCAGCGCCATGGCCATGGCGCGGCGTTCGGCGTGGCCGAAGACGAGGCCGTAGCCGCGGGTGAACTGCGGCGGCGCGGTGCCGGTGCCCTGGAACTGATTGACCATTTGGCACTCGGTCACCTCGATTTCGCCCAGTTCCACGGCGAAGCCCAACTCCTCCGGGACGAACTCGACGGTGACCTCGCCCATCCGCAGTTCGCCGACGAAGGGGTGGGTGGAGCCGAAGCCGCGCTGGGTGGCGTAGGCGAGGCCGAGCAGGAAGCCCTCGTCGCCGCGCGCGAGGTTCTGCAGGCGGAGGTCGCGCTCGGCCGGAAAGAGGAGCGGTTCGCGGGTCAGGTCGCCGACCGGGGCCGAAGCTTCGTCCGGCGCTTCCGCCTGGATCAGGCCCTCGTGGCCGAGGATGTCGGTCACGGGCGGCAGGCGGCCGTCCGCGGTCGTGGCCGGCGGTTCGTCGCGCGGCGGCGGCGTGCCGCCCTCGGCGAGCAGTCGGAAGTCGAGCAGGCGGTGGGTGTAGTCGAAGGTCGGCCCGAGCACCTGGCCGCCCGGCACGTCCTTGTAGGTCGCGGAGACCCGCCGCTGCACGAGCATGTCCGCCGTTGTCAGGGGCTCGCTGTAGCCGAAGCGCGGCAGGGTGGTGCGATAGGCGCGCACGAGGAACGCCGCCTCGACCAGATCGCCCCGCGCCTGCTTGATCGCCAGCGCGGCGAGTTCCGGATCGTAGCACGAACCCTCGCCCATCACGCGATCGCAGGCGAGGGTGAGTTGCTGTTCGACTTGGCGGACCGAGAGTTCCGGCGTCGCCGGATCGCCGCGACGTTCTTCGGCCAGCCAGTCGTGCGCCTCGGCGATCGCCTTCTCGCCCCCCTTGACGGCCACGTACATCGCTCAGCCCTCGATCCGGCAGGTGCGCGGCAGGCCGACGACCTGCGAGCCCGAGGTGAGGAACAGGTCGACGCCGCAGGGGAAGCGGCCGTGGTTGGCCCGCCACTGGGCGGCGAACGCTTCGTCCAGCCCCACGGCGCCGAAGCCCCGAGGCGCCTGCAGGCCCGGCCCGGCGAGGCGCCAGGGACCGTCGCGGAAGCCCCGGACCTCGACGATCAGCGTGGTCGAGCGGTCGGGGTAGGCGGCGGTGCCCTGCGCGAACGCGTCGAGCGGGGGCAGGCTGTCCGGCTCCGCCACCAGCGCGAAGGCGGCCCGTGCCGGATCGTCGACCACGGGGGCGCCGGTGTGGAAGCGCAGGTCCTCGGCCAAGGGCGCGAGGGCGGCGTCGAGCCAGAGCGGCGTTTCGAAGTCGACCAGCGCCAGGGCGGCGGCGTAGAGCGCCGCCCCCGCCGGTGGGGGCGGTGCGGGCACATCGCCCTCGAGCGTCAGCACGCGCCCCGGCCGGGCGAGGGCATCGAGCAGGGTGCGAAACACGGCCTGCGGGCCCAGGGCCGCGTCGCGGAAGGTGGTGCTTGGCCGCATCACCCGCCCCGCACCAGGGTGAAGAAGTCGACCCGCGTCGTGGCGGCACGGGCGGCCGTGGCGGTGCTGCGGGCGGCCTGCGCTTCGGCCAGGGGCGCGACGACCGCCGCCAGCAGGGCCGGCCGCCGCCGTTCCTCCTGCAGGAGCGCGTCGAAAGCGGCCGCGAGTTCGGCGTGACGCTTGTCGCGCCCCTTGACGTAGGCATGCCCGACGATGCCGTCGGCGCCGGCCACGGCGCAGCGGGTGACGGTCATCTCGCCGAGGTTGAAGCGACGGCCCGTCCCGCCGGCCCGGCCGCGGACCATGACCAGCCCGGTCTCCGCAGGGCGGATCGCGGCGAGTTCGGTGCCGACGCCGTGGGTCTGCCACAGGGCCTCCAGCTCCTCGGACGAGGCCCGCGCCAGGACGCCCATCCACCGCTGTCGGTCGGACTGATCCGGATGTCTAGACAACATAGCGCGCTCGTAGCAGGGTGATTGCAGCGAGGAAAGCAGGATTGCGTGACGTTTCGATGACGACCGAAGGCGATGCGGCCGACTCGGGCGTGAGCCGTTGGCGCCGGGTCCACGACGCGCTCGCGGCTGACTTGGCGGCGGGCGTCGTGCCGATCGGCGCTCGCCTGCCCGGGGAAAGCGCGCTCGCGCGGCGCTTCGGCGTCAACCGCCACACCGTGCGCCGTGCGCTCCAGGCCCTTGCCGCCGCCGGCCGCATCCGCACCGAGCACGGCCGCGGCAGCTTCGTGCTGGCCGATCCGGTGCGCTACACCCTCTCGCGACGGACCCGCTTCGGCGCCAACCTCGCCGACCAGGGGCTGACCGCGCGCCGGGTGGTGCAGACGATCGAGCAGGCGCAGGCCTCGGCGGCGGTGGCGCGCGCGCTCGACCTCGCCCGTGGCGCGCCGGTGATCGAGGCGGTGTGTCTCGCCTATGCCGACGGCAGCCCGCTCGCCCGCTCGCTCCATCGCTTTCCGCCGGGCCGCCTGCCGGGCATCGCCCGCGCACTGCGCGAGACCGGCGGCATCACGGCGGCGCTCGCGGCACTCGGCCATGGCGACTTCGTGCGGGCCTCGACGACGATCACCGCGCGGCCCGCGAGCGAGTTGGAGGCGCGTCTGCTGGCCCTGCCGCCGAAGGCGCCGATGCTGGTGACCGAAGGGCTCGACGTTGCTGCCGACGGGACGCCGCTGCAGCTCGTCGTGACCGCCTTCGCCGGGAGCCGGGTGGAACTGATCGTCGGCGCCTGACCGTCACCGATTTGTCGCAAAATCATCATCAGCCTGTCATCCGCGCGGGTTAGCCCTTGGTCGAACTCGGGCAAGGGCGAGGGATCCATGCTGCGCCTCGTGGAGCTGACCAAGGCGTTCGGCGACTTGCGGGCGGTCGACGCGGTGACGCTGGACGTGCCGAAGGGCCAGATGCTCGGCGTGATCGGGCGATCGGGTGCCGGCAAGTCGACGCTGTTGCGGATGCTGAACCGGCTGAACGACCCGACCTCCGGCGTGATCGAGTTCGACGGCGTGGAGGTGACGCAGCTGCGCGGCGCCGAGTTGCGCCGCTGGCGGGCGCGTTGCGCCATGATCTTCCAGCAGTTCAACCTCGTGCCGCGGCTCGACGTGTTGACCAACGTGCTGCTCGGCCGGTTGAACGGCCACGGCTTGTGGTCGTCGATGACCGGGAGCTTTCCGGCCGCCGAGCGGGCCGAC
The DNA here is from genome assembly GCA_048615135.1 of Pseudomonadota bacterium. Lineage (GTDB taxonomy): Bacteria > Pseudomonadota > Alphaproteobacteria > Geminicoccales > Geminicoccaceae > RECO01. Next base: position 4,889 of record JBMCMJ010000034.1, on the reverse strand, counting down.
GCGATCCGTGCCCTCGACCGGCTGGACATGACGCCGCAGGCGCTGCAGCGGGCGGAGACCCTGTCGGGCGGCCAGCAGCAGCGGGTCGCCATCGCCCGTGCCCTGATGCAGCGCCCGGATGTGCTGCTCGCCGACGAGCCGATCGCCTCGCTCGATCCGCGCAGTGCCGGGATCGTCATGGACGCGCTCCGGCGGATCAACCGCGAGGACGGCCTCACGGTGGTTTGCAACCTGCACACCCTCGATACCGCGCGCACCTACTGCGACCGCGTGGTCGCCATGCTGCACGGCCGGGTGGTGTTCGACGGCCATCCTCGCGAGCTGACCGAGGCCACCGTCCGCCGCGTCTACGGCGTGGAGGCCGACGAGGTGCTCAGCGAGGCTGTCACCTCGACCGCTCTGCCCGCCGCGGCGAGCTGAGCCGCGGCCCTGCTTGCTTCAACCCGACTGCCAACCCGACTGCGAAAGTGACACGATCATGGTGAAGACGCTCCTGATCGCCGGTGTCGCGGCGATCGCCCTCACGGCCCAGGCCGAGGCGGCCGACACGATGGATTTCAGCCAGCACGTCGATGTCTGGCGGATCGGCATTCTCGGCGGCGAGAACGAAGCCGACCGGCTGAAGAACTACGCCTGCCTCAGCGATTACATCACCAAGGAGTTCGGCGTGCCGGTCGAACTCTATCCGGCGTCGGACTATGCGGGCGTCATTCAGAGCCTGCTCGCCGGCACGATCGAGAGCGCCCATCTGGGCGCTTCGGGCTATGCGGCGGTCTATCTGCAGGACCCGGACGCGGTCGAACCGCTGGTCACGGAGGCCCAGCTCGACGGATCGACCGGCTACTACTCGGGCATGTACGTGCTGGCTTCCAGCGACATCCGCTCGATCGAGGACATGGAGGGCCGCTCGCTGGCCTTCGCCGACCCGAACTCGACCTCGGGCTACCTCGTGCCGAGCTTCGAGCTGAACCGGGCCGGCTACGCCCTGGAGGGCAGCGACGCGTTCTTCGGGCAGGTCGGCTTCTCCGGCGGTCACGAGCAGGGCATCGTCGCCATGCTCAACGGCCAGTACGACGCGGCGGTCACCTGGATTTCCGGTCAGGGCACGCTCGAGGAGGGCTACAGCCGCGGCATGTTGCGCAACATGGTGGACAAGGGCGCGCTGGATACGAGCCAGATCCGCGAAATCTGGCGTTCGCCCCTGATCGCCAACGGCCCGCTCGTGGTCCGCAAGGAACTGCCGCAGGAGTTGAAGGACACCTACAAGACCTTCCTGCTCGGCATGATCGATCGCGACGCCGACTGCTACCGCAACATCACCTCGGGTGAGGGCGCGGGATACGCCGAGGTCGACCACAGCTTCTACGAGGGCATCGTCGAGATGCGCCGCGGGGTGATGGCGTCGCGACGCAACTGAGCCGGGCGGGGCGGCGCCCGCCGCCCCGTTCTCTCTCCATCCGCAAAGGGATCGGACTCATGAAGCACCTGCTGTTGGCGGGCGTCGCGACGCTCGCGCTGACCACGGTTGCCCAGGCCAGCGACATCGACTTCTCGCCGCACGTCGATGTCTGGCGGATCGGTATTCTCGGCGGCGAGAACGAGGCCGACCGCCTGCGGAACTTCGCCTGTTTCGCCGAGCACGTCGAGACCCGCTTCGGCGTGCCGGTCGAGCTCTACCCGGCGACCGACTATGCCGGCGTCATGCAGGGGCTGATTTCCGACAACCTGGAGGCCGCGAGCCTCGGCAGCGCCGGCTATGCCGGTATCTACGTGCAGGATCCGGACGCGGTCGAGCCGCTGGTCACCAACGAACAGATCGACGGCTCGCTCGGCTACTATTCGGTGATGCTGGTCCGCGCCGACAGCGAGATCGAGACCCTGGACGACATGAAGGGCCGCTCCTTGGCCTTCGCGGATCCGAACTCGACCTCGGGCTATCTGGTGCCGAGCTTCGAGCTCGACGAACAGGGCTACACGACCCGGGGCGGCGACATGTTCTTCGGGCAGGTCGGCTTTTCGGGCGGGCACGAGCAGGGCGTGGTCGCCGTGCTCAACGGCCAGTACGACGCGGCGGTGACCTGGACCTCGGGTGTCGGCGACCTCGACGACGGCTACAGTCGCGGGAACCTGCACAAGATGGTCGCCAAGGGCGCCCTCGATATGGACGACGTGCGGATCATCTGGCGCTCGAACCTCATCACCAACGGTCCGACCGTGGTCCGCAAGGAGCTGCCGCAGGAGGTGAAGGAGGCGTATCGCGAGTTCCTCGTCGAGCTCGTCGACGTCGACCCCGAGTGCTACGGCAACGTCGCCGGCGGTGACGCCAACGGCTACGTGCCGATCGAGCACGATTTCTACGACACCATCATCAAGATGCGCCGCGCGGCGCAGGACAGCCGTCGCGGCTGATCGCCGACGGGGGCGACGGCGGCGGCCGTTGCCCCCTGCCTGCGCGTCCGGGAGATTGCACCGATGGCCACCCTCGATCCGGTTGCCGGCTTCGAGCGCCACTACGAGGAGATCCGCCAGCAGCGGCAGCGGCGGACGCTCATCCTCGGCGCGCTGTTCCTGATCGCCCTGTTCGTCTCGTTCAACGTTGCGAACTTCTTGCCGGAAAAACTCGCCAACGGGCTGCCGCGCATCGGCGATTATTTCTACGCGACGCTGCCGGTGCTCGATCCCGCCAACCTGTTCGCGGATACGCGGACCGAGGGGTCGGTTGCCTATTGGTATTTCAACCTGCCGAAGTACCTGCAACTCCTGTTCGAGACGATCAACATCGCGATTTTCTCGACCATGCTCGGTGCCGGCTTGGCGCTCCTGCTGTGCTTCGCCGCCTCGCGCAACCTCGTGCGCAACACTTGGGTGTATTTCGCGACGCGGCGCTTTCTGGAATTCTGCCGGTCGGTGCCGGAGATCGTGTTCGCCTTGATCCTCGTCTACGCGCTCGGCATCGGCCCGGCGGCCGGCGTGCTGGCCATCGCGATCCACACCGCCGGTGCCCTCGGCAAGATGTTCTCCGAGGTCAACGAGAACGCCTCCGACAAGCCGATCGAGGGGGTGCGGGCGGCCGGCGGCACCTGGGCGCAGGAAATGCGCTACGGTGTGTTGCCGCAGGTCTGGCCCAACTTTCTCAGCTACATCTGGCTCCGGCTGGAGATCAACATCCGCGGGGCGTCGATCATCGGGTTCGTCGGCGGCGGCGGGATCGGCCAGGAACTCTACTACGTGATCAGCTTCAACCACTACGAGGAGGTGAGTGCCATCGTGCTGCTCATCGTCCTGACGGTGACCTTGGTCGACCTCGTTTCCGAGCGCCTGCGCCACCGGGCGATCGGTCGGGAGAACCTCGCATGAGCACGCTCACCGACGCCCAGATCGCCGCGAGCTTCCCGACCGTGTTCGACGACAGCCTGCGCACCCGGCTGCAGCGCTGGGCACCCTGGCTGATCGGCCTCGCCTACACGGTTTTCTGCATCTGGCTGTTCGACCTCAGCCTCGCGAAGCTGGTCGACGGCGCCGACCGGATGTGGATCGTCATCCGCTCGATGGTGATCTGGGAGGATTTCTGGACCTGGGACTTCGGCGGGATCTTCTACGGGCTGGCCGAGACCCTGGCGATGGCGTTTCTCGGCACCGTGCTCGCCTCGCTGTTCGCCCTGCCGCTCGGCTTCATGGCGGCCAAGAACATCGTGCCGTTCGCGCCCTTGCGGCATCTGGTGCGCCGCGTTCTCGACGTCCTGCGCGGCATCGACCAGCTGATCTGGGCGCTGGTCTACGTCCGGGCGGTCGGGCTCGGCCCGCTCGCCGGCGTGCTGGCCATCACCACCTCCGACACGGGCACCCTCGCCAAGGTCTATTCGGAGGCCGTCGAGAACCTCGACAAGAAGCAGATGGAAGGGGTCAAGGCGACCGGCGCCGGTCGGCTGCAACTCTACCGCTTCGGCGCCATCCCGCAGCTGGCGCCGGTGTTCCTGTCGCTGTCGCTCTACTGGTTCGAGAGCAACACCCGCTCCGCGACCATTCTCGGCATCGTCGGCGCGGGCGGCATCGGCCTGCAGCTCTCCGAGCGGATGCGGGTCAACCTCTGGGACCAGACCGCCTTCATCATCCTGGTCATCCTGGTCACGGTGGCGATCATCGACACGCTCTCCCGCCTCATCCGCGAACGGTTCATCGGCAAGCGCGACCTGTGACGCTCACCCCCGTCGACCACCATCCGGGCAGCCAGGAACCGCAGCCGGCCTTGGGCGAGGCCCCCTCGATCCACCCGACGGCGCGCGTGCGCGCCTGCCGCTTCGGCCCCTACACGGCGGTCGGCGCGCGCACGACGATGACCGAGACCACCTTCGACGCCTACAGCTACATCGTCGAGGACGGCGACGTGATCTACGCGACGGTCGGCAAATTCTGCTCGATCGCGCGGATGGTCCGCATCAATCCGGGCAACCACCCGACGTGGCGCGCCGCGCAGCACCACTTCGTGTACCGGGCCGCGAGCTACGGCCTCGGTGACGACGAGGCCGAGATGTTCGCGTGGCGCCGCGCCCATGCCGTCACGATCGGCCACGACGTGTGGATCGGCCACGGTGCTACGGTCATGGCCGGCGTCACGGTCGGCACAGGCGCCGTGATCGGTGCCGGGGCGGTGGTGACCGGAGATGTGGCCCCCTACACGATCGTGGCGGGGGTGCCGGCCCGGCCGATCCGCCCGCGCTTTTCCGCGACCATCGCCGAGCGCCTTTTGGCGCTCTCCTGGTGGGACTGGTCGCACGACCGGCTGCGCGCCGCGTTGGCCGACTTCCGCACACTGCCGGTCGAGGCCTTTCTCGAGCGCTACGCGGCCTGACGCCGCCGCATCCAGGCGAGACCCGCGAGCGCGCTGCCGA
>JBMCMJ010000033.1:0-15765 GCA_048615135.1 Pseudomonadota bacterium | reverse complement strand
CGCGCCAGCGCCGCGCCGGGCACGGCGAACAGCAGCCCGAAGCGCTGGAGCGGCGAGGTGTCGATACCGGCGAGCGCCAGCGTGGCCCACAGGGTGAAGGCAATGGAATCGAGGATGGGCAGACCCAGTTCCTGCTCCAGGTCGGGGGTGATCAGCGGGCCGCGCATGTTCGTGCAGACAATGGCGATGGCATCGGGGCGCGACGCTGCGACTTCGCGGCAGAGAGCTGCGATCTCCTCCTCGCCGACCAGCGCGAAGGCGAAGTTGTCGCGGGTCATCAGGTGGCGTTCGGCAACCGTGGCGATACCGAGGCCGGTGTAGTTGGCGACGATGCGCGCCTGCACGTCGCCGACATAGGGGGTGACGAGGCCGAGGCGCCGAACGCCGAGTGCGGCGAGCAGGGCATTGAGGCCGAGAATGGCCGTGGTGGTGGGCACGCCGGTCTGGGCCTCCAACGTCCGGGCGAGCCGGGCGTCGTGGTCGAAGCCGAGCCAGCTGGCCGAGGTACCGTTCCAGGCCATCACGTCCATGTGCGCATCGGCCAGGAGGTCGGCCGCCGCCAGCATCGGCGCCGGGTCGAACTGTTGGTTCGAGTCCGCCCCGGTCGAGATGGTGAGCACCCGCAATCGCTGGAAATGCGCCGTCACCCGCGGAAACAGCGGCTGCAGCAGTGCCTGCGTGTAGGGCTCGACCACGGTGTTGGAGGACGGCGTCAGCATGCCGATGCGGGTGACGGCCACGGGCGGAGGATCCTTCGTCGATGGGCTCGCCGCATTCAGCCGAAGCGGGTGGCCGAGCGCAAGCGCGGGCAACGGAAGATGGGATGCCGATGGCATCTCTGCCTTGTTCTCGAGCAAATCGGCACTACGCTGGGCAAGCGAACGTCGAAGACGGCGTCGGACCGCCCGGCTTTCGGGTGGCACACCACTTGCGTACGTCGACACCGAACCACACGAGACCGGGGGGCTCACCGCCTTGCGCCTGATCGACCTGTCGCGGACCATTCGTCACCGCGGCCCGACCCTGCCCAACCATCCGCCGATCACCATGGTCCCGTACTGGACCCACGCCGACCATCGCGAGGCGGAGGGCGTGCGGCTGAGCATCGCCACCATGTTCGTCACCATGGGCGACCACAGCGGCACCCACGTCGACGCGCCGATCCACTTCGACGACAGCCCCGACGCGCTGACCATCGACCAAATGCCGCTGGAGACGTTCTTCACCGAGGCGGTCTGCCTCGATCTCTCCCACAAGCCCTTGAAGAGCGACATCGAGGTCGCCGACCTCGAGGCCGCCGAAGCAACCGCGGGCGTGACGATCCAACCCGGCGACACCGTGTTCCTCTACATGGCGGTCAACGAGCGCCTCGGCGAGACGCCCGCCTACGTCACCGACTTCCCGGGCCTGACCCGCGCCAGCGCCGAATGGCTCGGCGAGCGGAAGATCGCCATGTTCGGCGTCGAGGCGCTGAGCCCCGGCCGCCCGTTCAAGAACAATTTCGAGGTGCACCTCGTCTGCCGCGAGATGGGCTTCACCCACATGGAGGGGCTCGTGAACCTCGACCAGTTGGTCGGCCAGGGCAGGTTCCGCTTCATGGGCTTCCCGTTGAAGCTCGAGGGCGGCACCGGCAGCCCGATCCGCGCCGTCGCCTGGCTCGACGACTGACCACCGTTTCGTTCGACCCCAAGACCACCGGAGGGAGACCACCCATGCAGGCCCATCGCACGGCAGCGCTCGCCGCAGCCTTGACCCTCGGGCTGGCCAGTGCCGCCAGCGCCGAGACCATCCGCCTCAACGTCTCGGGGCTCGTCTCGACCCACATCCACCACACCGCCATGGAGCGCGAGTTCTTCGAGACTCTCGCCGAGCGGACCGGCCTCGACATCCAGGTCAACTTCAACCCGCTCGACGTCATCGGCGTGAACATGAACGACACCGTTCGCCTCGCCGGCGACGGCACGTTCGACATCGTCATGTCGACCATCGGCAACGTCGCCCGCGACGACACCTTCCTCGAGGGCATGGACCTGATGGGCGTGTCGCCCACCCTCGCGACCCTTCGCGAGGCGGTCGATGCCTACCGCGAGCCGCTGAGCGCGCGCGCCGAAGAGCGGCTCAACGTCAAGGTGCTGGCGGTCTGGCCGTTCGGCCCGCAGCACGTCTTCTGCAAGGACCCGATCTCCGGGCTCGCTGGCCTCGAGGGCAAGCGGGTGCGCAGCTACACCCGCTCGATGTCGGCGGTGCTCGAGCACGTCGGCGCCACGCCCGTCTCCATGCCCTTCGCCGAAGTGTACCCTGCCCTCCAGCGGGGCGTGGTCGAGTGCGCCATCACCTCGATCACCTCGTCGAACAGCGGCAGCTGGCCCGAGATCACGACCCACGTGCTCACGCTCTCGCTCTCCAGCGGCGTGAACGCGCACTTCATGAACCTCGATACCTGGAACAGCCTGTCGCCGGAGGCCCAGGAAGCCCTGGACACGGCGTTCATGGAGGCCGAGGCGGCGTTCTGGGAGCTCGCCGAGACCATGTACGACGACGCGCTGCGCTGCAGCACCGGCCGCGAGCCCTGCGAGCACTACACCGAGTACGAGATGACCGAGGTCGAGCCCACCCAGGCCGACTTCGACCTGCTCGCCGAGGCGGTCGACGCCGTGGTGCTCGACATCTGGGCCGAGACCTGCCAGCCGCGCGAGGAATGCGTGTCGACCTGGAACGAGACCGTCGGCGCGGTCCGCGGCTTCGAGATGGCCGCCAACTGAGCCGAACCGGGTGGGTGTCCCACGGACACCCACCCTCCCTTCCGCCCCAACCCGGCAAGCCTCGATGCTCGATCGTCTGCACGCCTTCTTCGACGGCACGACCCGCCTCGGCGCCATCCTCTCCGGCTACGCGCTGCTCGGCCTCGCACTCGCCATCTGTGCCGAGATCGCGCTCCGGCGCCTCGCCGGCTTCTCGCTCCAGGGCGTCGACGAGATCGGCGGCTACGTGCTCGCCGGCATCTCCGGCTTCGCCTTCGCTTTCGGCCTGATGCAGAAGGCGCACACGCGCATCGACATCGTGCTGCGCGTGGTCCCCGCCCCCGTCCAGGCGCTCCTCAACGTCGCCGCCGCGCTGATCTTCGCCGCCATCGCCGTGTTCATGGCGTGGCGCGCCGAGGCCACGCTGGCCCGCAGCCTGCAGTTCGACGCGCTCGCCGCCACGCCCTTGCAGACACCCATGTGGATCCCGCAGACCATCTGGCTGGTCGGTCTCACCCTCTTCGCCGTGGTCGCCCTCTTCCTCGCCCTGCGGGCGATCCTGGCGCTGGGCCAGGGCGTGGCCAAGGTCAACGCGCTCGCCGGCCCACCGACGCTCGACGAGGAGATCGCGAGCGAAACCCTCCGCGACGGGGAGGCCCGGCCATGATCGACGCGGCCGGAGCCCTCGGCGGCTTCGCCTTCCTCCTGATCTTGATGTTCCTGGGCCTCCCGGTCGGCGTGGCCATCCTCACCATGAGCATCGTCGGCGCCGCGCTCTTCCTCGGCTGGCGCCCGGTGCTCGCCTACGGCACCCAGACCTGGTCGAACCTCAACAACTTCGTGCTCACCGCCATCCCGCTGTTCATCCTGCTGGGCGAACTGCTCTTGCGCGCCGGGCTGACCGAGCGGATGTACACCTCGCTGTCGGACTGGGTGCGCGGCCTGCCGGGCCGGCTCCTGCACACCAACGTGCTGGCCTGCGGGCTCTTCTCCGCCGTCTCCGGCTCCTCGGTCGCCACCGCCGCCACCATCGGCACGGTCGCCCTCGGCGACTTCCAAAAGCGCGGCTACAACGAGCGCCTCGTGCTCGGCACGGTCGCGGCGGGCGCCACCCTCGGCATCCTGATCCCGCCGAGCATCAATCTGATCATCTACGGCGCGATGACCAACAGCTCCATCGGCCGCCTGTTCATGGCGGGGGTGGTGCCGGGGCTGATCCTGATCGCCGTGTTCATCGTTGCCATCATGCTGCTCGCCACGTTCCGCCCCCACCTGATCGGCGGCGCCGATGCGGTCGATCCCCTGGCCGTGCGCCTGCGCCGCCTGCGCTTCCTCCTGCCGCCCATCGCCATCTTCGTCGTCGTCATGGCGACCATCTATCTCGGCTGGGGCACCCCCACCGAGGCGGCGGCGATGGGCGTCGGCATGGCGCTGGTGCTCGCCGCCGTCTACGGCCGGCTGAGCTTCGCCTATCTGCACGAAGTGTTCGTCTCGACCATCCGCCTCACGGCGATGATCCTGTTCATCCTCACCGCCGCCCTGTTCATGAACTTCATCATCGGCTTTCTCGGCGTGCCGCGCGCGATGACCGAGTTCGTGACCGACCTCGGCCTCACCGCCCTGCAGACGATCCTCGTCCTGATCGTCTTCTACTTCGTCCTCGGCCTCTTCATGGAGGCGCTGGCGATGATGGTGGCAACCGTGCCGGTGATCTTCCCCCTGATCGTCTTTCTCGGCATCGACCCCATCTGGTTCGGCATCTTCCTCGTCTTGATGATGGAAGTGGCGCTGATCACCCCGCCGATGGGCCTCAACCTCTACGTCGTCCAGGGCATCCGCGGCCGCGGCTCGATCAACGACGTGTTCCTCGGCGTCGTCCCCTTCATCCTCTGCATGTTCGCCGTGGTGGCGCTCATCATCGTCTTTCCGGGCGTGGTGACCTGGCTCCCCGACCTGATGTTCTGAAGGCAGGGGGCTTTTGGCCCCCTGACCCCCGACCGACGGCCAGGGCCGTCGGACTGGAAAGGGGCGACGGCCATGCCGTCGCCGGGGGGCTCGGGGGGACCATCAAGTCCCCCCGCCTCTCCTCGACACGGCCCGACAGTCGGCATCTTGCCGATCAGATCACGCCGTCCGCATGCAGCGCCGCGATACCTTCCGCGTCGTAGCCGAGTTCGCCCAGGATCGCCTCGTTGTCGGCGCCGGGCTCCCGGATCGGATTCCTGATCTCGGGCGGCGTGCGGGTGAGCGTCACCGGCTGACCGACGAGGCGGATCGCCCCGCGTGTCGGGTGCACCACGTCCTTGGCGATGCCCAGATGCGCCACCTGCGGATCGGCGAACACCTCGTCCATGTGGTAGATCGGACCCGCCGGAACGTGCGCGTTTTCCAGCCGGTCCAGCCACTCCGCTGACGTGTGCTGGCGAAAGATCGGGCGGAGCAGCGCCCAGACCTCGGGCCTGCGGGCGAAGCGCGCCTCGGTCGTGGCGTAGTCCGGGTGCTCGGCCAGCCCGTCGAGGCCGATCTCGCGGCAGAGCGCGCGCCACTGGCCGTCGCCGCCGACCCCGAGGTTGATGTGCCCGTCCTTCGTCTCGATCACCCCCATCGGCGTGGAGACGGGATGGTCGTTGCCCGCCTGCCCCGGCGCCACGCCGTCGACCAGGTAGCGGGCCGCCTGGAAGTCCAACAGCGCGATCTGCGCCTCGAGCAGCGAGGTGTGGACCCATTGGCCCTGCCCCGAGCGCGCGCGCTCGACCACCGCCGCGAGGGCCCCCAGCGCGCCGTAGATGCCGGCCGCGACGTCGGCGACGGCGGCACCCGCCCGCACCGGTCCCTGCCCCGGCAGGCCCGTGACGCCCATCAGCCCGCCCATCCCCTGGGCGATCTGATCGAAGCCCGGCCGCTTGGCATAGGGACCGTCCTGGCCGAAGCCCGAGATCGACACCAGGATGATCCGCGGGTTGCGCGCCGCCAGCGCGTCGTAGCCGATCCCCAGCCGCGCCTTCACGTCGGGGCGGTAATTCTCGACCACGATATCCGCCGTCTCGACCAGCCGCATGAACAGCGCCAAGCCCTGCTCGGTCTTGAGGTTCAGGGTCATGAAGCGCTTGGAACGGTGCAGGTTCTGGTTGTCGTAGCCGTCGCGCGCGCCGGTGATCCCGGCATTGGGGTCGGCACCGGCCGGCGCCTCGATGCGGATCACATCGGCGCCGTAGTCGGCCAGAATCCGACAGCAGGTCGGTCCCGCCCGCACCCGCGTGAGATCCAGCACCTTCAGGTGTTCCAGTGCCGACATCGTTCCCCCCTGTTGCTCGTGGCGGCGCCGACGGCCTACGCCTTTCGTCGAGCTTGCCGCTGCCGACGGCAGCCGGACAACCCCCGTTTTCCGCATGACCGCCCAGCCCGAGGCCGCGACGCACCGTGATGACGCTTCTGCCACCGGACCTCGGTACCCTGGAGGCCGCATTGCTCGTCGGTCTCAGCTTCTTCACCTCCGCAATCACCGCCGCGGTCGGTCTCGGCGGTGGCGTGGTGATGCTCGCGGTCCTCGCCACCGTCGCACCCCCGGCCGCGGTCATCCCGGTCCACGGCGTCGTGCAGTTCGGGGCGAACGTCAGCCGCAGCTTTCTGATGCGCCGGCATGTCGACCGCAGCCTGCTCCTGCCCTTCGCGATCGGCACGGTGATCGGCGCCGGCCTCGGCGCCCTGCTCGTGGTCGAATTGCCGGTGGAGGTGCTGCGGCTGGTGCTCGGTCTCTTTATCCTCGGCACGGTCTGGGGACCGAAATTCCGCGGACGCCCGCTGTCACCACGCGGCTTCGGGCTGGTCGGGCTCGTCACCAGTTTCGTCACCATGTTCGTCGGCGCGACGGGTCCGTTCGTTGCCGCCTTCCTCGACCCCGACCGCCTCGGCCGCCTCGCCACGGTCGGCACGCACGCGAGCTGCATGGTCCTGCAACACGGCCTCAAGGTGGCGGCCTTCACCGCGCTGGGCTTCGCCTTCCTCCCCTGGCTGCCGCTGCTCGCCGCGATGATCGGGGTCGGCTTTCTCGGCACGGTGGCCGGCCGCCACCTGCTGCACCGGCTGCCCGAGCGCGCCTTCGCGGTGCTGTTCAAGGCGGTGTTGACGATCCTCGCCCTGCGCTTGCTCTACGACGCACTCGGCGCCTGGGCCGCGGCCGGGACGTTGCCCTTCCAGCCGTAGAACGCGATCTCCGCCTCGCGGCCGCGCACCCGGTCGTAGGGCAGAAGATCGAAGGCCGTCTCGGCCTCGGCACCCGCCGCCTCCAGCAGGGCGCGGCTCGCCACGAGCGGCAGATCCATCGCCTTGGCGACCGCCTCGAGCCTCGAGGCGACGTTGACGCTGTCGCCGAGCACGGTGAATTCGAGCCGCTCGTCGTCGCCCACGGCACCCGCGAACACCTCCCCCCAATGCGCGCCGACGGCTATCTCCACCGGCTCCGGATCGACGTCGCGCAAGGTCGTCGCCAGCGCCTTGGCACATGCCAGCGCCCGCGCCGCGGCATCCGGGGTCGCCTGCGGCACGCCGAACAGGATCACCGCCCCGTCGCCGACGAACTTGTCGACCATGCCGCCATGCGCCTCGACGGTCGCCAGCACCCGGCCACGAAAGGCCGTGACGAACCGGCCGAGCGCGTCGGGAGCCAGCTGCTCCGCGCGGTGGGTGAAGCCGCGGATGTCGATGAGCAGGATCGCCGCCTCGCAGCGCCAGCCGCGGCGCAGCCGCTCGACGTCGCCGCCCTCGACCATCCCCGCCACCTGCGGCGGCAAATAGCGCTGGTATTCCGCGCGGCGGACGAACTCGTCGATGGTCCGGGTGAGCAGGAGGCGGCGCCGCCACGCGGCCAGCACGAGAATTGCGACCATGGCCATGAACAGGGCGAGCCGCCCGACGTTGGGCGTCGCCTGGAACAGCGAAGCCGGCACCTCCAGGGGCGGCGTGCGGCCGGTCTGGGTGAGTGCCAGCCAGCCGAGCCCACCGAGCAGCAGCGCACCGGCATAGGCCTGCAGCCCCGGCCGATAGCGCAGCACGCCGAAGCTGACCACCAAGGGCGCCACCCAGACGGCCGGAAAGAGCGCCACCAGCGCCGGGCTCAGGTCCTGGTTGGCCAGGCTGAACCGCAGATTGACCAGAACGAGCAGCGCATCGCCGGTGGTGAACAGCCACGGCATCCACGGCCGCAGACGTCCGGTACGCGCCACCCGGAGCGAAACCAGCGCGAGGGCGACGAAGCCGAGCACCACCAGCCAGGCATTGACGAAGCGGAGCGCACGCGATCCGAGCGGGTCATCGGGAAGGTGGTCCGGCTCGGCGGCGAGCACGACCATCGCGCCCAGCAGCACGCCGGCAAGCGCCAGGGCCACGAACAGGCGCACCCAGGCGACCGTCAGCTCCGCCTCGACCTCGGCCTCGGCGAGCAGCCGGTCGCGGAGCGGCATGGCTGGGGTCGGTCGCATCGTTCCTCCGCTGCATTCCAAAGACCGCGGGTTCCTGCTAGCTCCCCCACAACGAGAAAGCGAGGTGGCCATGCCCGTCTGGGACAGCCGGGTCCGGGTTGGGGGGGAGACCTACGAGACCAACGCCCGCGCCATGACGGCGCTGGTCGAGGATCTGCGCGCCCGTCTGGCGGAGACCGCGCGCGGCGGACCCGAGCCCGCGCGCGCCCGCCATCGCGCCCGCGGCAAGCTCCTGCCCCGCGAGCGGGTCGACCGGCTGATCGATCCGGGTGCGCCCTTCTTGGAGCTGTCGCCGCTCGCGGCCGAGGGCGTCTACGCCGAGCCGGTGCCTGCGGCCGGCCTGATCACCGGCATCGGCCCGATCCACGGCCGCCCCTGCATGATCGTCGCCAACGACGCGACGGTGACGGGCGGCACCTACTACCCGCTGACCGTGAAGAAGCACCTGCGCGCCCAGGAGATCGCGGCGGCCAACGCCCTGCCCTGCCTCTATCTGGTCGACAGCGGCGGGGCGAACCTGCCCCGGCAGGACGAGGTCTTTCCCGACCGCGACCATTTCGGCCGCATCTTCTACAACCAGGCGACGATGTCGGCGGCGAACATCCCGCAGATCGCCCTCGTCATGGGTTCCTGCACCGCCGGCGGCGCCTATGTTCCGGCGATGGCCGACGAGGCGATCATCGTCAAGGAGCAGGGGACCATCTTCCTCGGCGGCCCGCCCTTGGTGAAGGCCGCGACCGGCGAGGTGGTCACGGCCGAGGAGCTCGGCGGCGGCGACGTCCACACCCGGCTTTCGGGTGTCGCCGACCATCTGGCGGAAAACGACCTGCACGCCCTGGAGATCGCCCGTTCGATCGTCCGCGGCCTCGGCGAAGCGCCGGCCCCGGTGGTCGAGGTCCGAGCGCCAGCACCGCCGATCTTCGATCCGGCCGAACTGGCCGGCATCATCCCGGCCGATCCGCGGCAGAGCTACGACGTGCGCGAAGTGATCGCCCGGCTGGTCGACGGCTCGGCCTTCGAGGAGTTCAAGCACCGCTACGGCACCACCCTGGTCTGCGCCTTCGCCCGGCTCTGGGGCTATCCCGTGGGTATCCTTGCCAACAACGGCGTGCTGTTCGGCGAGAGTGCCGAGAAGGGTGCCCACTTCGTCCAGCTCTGCTGCCAGCGGCGCATCCCGCTGGTCTTTTTGCAGAACATCACGGGCTTCATGGTCGGCCGGGCCTACGAGCACGCAGGCATCGCCAAGGCCGGAGCCAAGCTGGTCAACGCGGTCGCCTGTGCGGCCGTGCCCAAGCTCACGGTGATCATCGGCGGCAGCTTCGGCGCCGGCAATTACGGCATGTGCGGCCGCGCCTTCGCCCCGCGCTTTCTCTGGCTGTGGCCGAACGCGCGCATCTCGGTGATGGGCGGCGAACAGGCGGCGAGCGTCCTGGCCCGGGTGCGCCGCGACAACCTGGAGGCGCGCGGCGAGACCTGGAGCGCGGCCGACGAAGAGGCGTTCAAGGCGCCGATCCGCGCCAAGTACGAGACCGAGGGCCATCCCTACTACGCGACCGCCCGCCTCTGGGACGACGGCGTCATCGACCCGGCCGATACCCGTCGCGTCCTGGCGCTGGGCCTTGCCGCCGCCCTTCGCACCCCGATCCCCGAGACCCGCTTCGGCGTGTTCCGGATGTAGCGACCCCCCTGGCCACTCATTGGGAGAGAGCCCTTGACGCGACCCCTGGTCTCCACCGCCGACGCCCCCAACGGCGTGCGCACCCTGACCCTGGACCGGCCGGAGGTGCACAACGCCTTCGACGACGCGCTGATCGCCGAGCTGACCGGTGCCCTGGAGGCGGCGGACGCGGACGAGGCGGTGCGGGTCGTGGTGCTGACCGGTGCCGGGCGCAGCTTCTCGGCCGGGGCCGACATCGGCTGGATGAAGCGGGCCGGCACCTATGGCGAGGCCGAGAACCTGGCCGACGCCGAGGCGCTCGCCCGGCTGCTCACCACCCTCGACCGGCTCGCCAAGCCGACCGTGGCGCGCGTCAACGGTGCCGTGATCGGCGGCGGGATGGGCCTCGTCTGCGCCTGCGACATCGCCATCGCCCTCGAGCACGCGGTGTTCGCCACGACCGAGGTGCGGCTCGGCATCGTCCCGGCGGTCATCTCGCCCTTCGTCATCCGCGCCATCGGCCAGCGCCAGGCGCGCCGCCTGTTCCTCACCGGCGAGCGGGTCGGCGCCCGTCATGCCTGTCTGATCGGCCTGGTCCACGAGGTGGCGAGCGACGAGACGGCGCTGGACGAGGCCGTTGCCCGCGTCGTGACCGACGTGCTGCAGGGCGGCCCGCTCGCCCTCGACGAGGCCAAGAAGCTGGTGGCGATGGTCGCAACCCAGCCCGCCGACGACGCGCGACTCGACGAGGCGGTCCGCCTGATCGCGCGCCTCCGGGCCGGCAACGAGGCCAAGGAGGGGCTCGGCGCGTTCCTCGCCAAGCGGTCCCCCGGCTGGAGTGCCTAGCCCTTGTTCCGCCGCGTCCTGATCGCCAATCGCGGCGAGATCGCCTGCCGCATCGTGCGCACGTGCCGGAGGCTCGGGGTGGCGAGCGTGGCGCTCGCCGGGGTCGGCGACGCGACGGCGCGGCATGTCGGGATGGCCGACGAAGCCGTGGCCATCGACGGACCGGGCGGCGGCTATCTGGCGATCGAGCGCATCGTCGAGGCCGCCCGGACGACGGGGGCGGAGGCGATCCATCCGGGCTACGGCTTTCTCGCCGAGAACGCCGACTTCGCCGAGGCCGTCATCGCCGCCGGGCTGGTCTTCGTCGGCCCGCCGCCCGCGGCGATCCGGGCGATGGGGGCGAAGGACGCGGCCAAGCGGCTGATGGCCGAGGCGGGCGTTGCGGGCGTGCCGGGCTTGCTCGACGACGACGGCAGCGACGCCCGCCTCGTCGAGGCGGCCGGCGCGATCGGCTTTCCCCTCCTGGTCAAGGCGGCGGCCGGCGGCGGCGGCAAGGGCATGCGCGTGGTCCGGGGTCCGGCCGCGTTGCCCGAAGCCCTCGAAGCGGCGCGGCGCGAGGCGCGGCGCGCGTTCGCCAACGACCGGCTGATCCTCGAGCGCTATCTGGAAGGTGCCCGGCACATCGAGGCGCAGGTGCTGGCGGACGCCCACGGCCGCACGCTCTTCCTGTTCGAGCGCGAATGCACCCTGCAACGCCGCCACCAGAAGGTGATCGAGGAGGCGCCGTCCCCCACGCTCGACGATGCGGCCCGCGCGCGGCTGGGCGACCTCGCCGTGCGTGCGGCCCGCGCGGTCGGCTACGTCAACGCCGGCACCGTCGAGTTTCTCTACGCCGACGGGGTGCCTTGGTTCATCGAGATGAACACGCGCCTGCAGGTCGAGCATCCGGTGACCGAGATGGTGACCGGCCTCGATCTGGTCGAATGGCAGCTGCGCATCGCGGCATGCGAGGCCCTGCCGTTCGACCAGGCGGATGTCCGGCTCGACGGCCACGCGGTCGAGGCCCGGCTCTACGCCGAAGACCCGGACCGAGGCTTCCTGCCCGCCACCGGCCGGCTGCACGTGGTCCGCTGGCCCACCCCCTCGCCCGACCTGCGCATCGAGACCGGTATCGAGGCCGGGGACGTCGTCGGCCTCGACTACGACCCGCTGCTTGCCAAGCTGGTGGCCCACGGCCCCGACCGTAAGACGGCGCTCGACCGCCTCGACCGCGCCCTCGCACGAACCCGGCTGGTCGGGCTCGCCACCAACCGGGGTCATCTTCGTGGGCTGCTGGCCGATCCGGCGGTGCGGGCCAACGCGGTGGACACGACGTGGCTGGAGCGGCGGCCGGACGCGCCGCGCGACGCGCTCGTTGCCGACGCCGTGACGCTCGCCATCGCCGACCGGCTGGCCGAACGTGCCGAGCGGGCCCAGAGCCTCGCCGCGGCGGCGGGCGATCCGCACGGCCCCTGGCAGGCGATCGACGGCTTTCGGCTGGGTGCCCCAGCGCCGCAAGCCGTCCGCCTCGAGGTGGCGGGCCGGCGGATCGAGCCGCTGGTCACCGCCGCCCCGCCCGGCTGGCAGATTCGCCTCGACGACCGGGAGGAGCGCCTCGTGGTGCTGCGCAGCCACGGGGATATCGTCATCGAGTTCGACGGCCGGCGGGTCGAGGGGGTCGTCGTCCGCGACGGCGAGACGCGCTGGGTGGCCATGGCTCCGGGCGATGTCCAGGTACGCCGGGTGCCGGTGGTCGCGTCGGGGGCCGACGAGGGCGCGGCCGACCGGATCGCCCGCGCGCCGATGCCGGGGCGCGTCGTCGCCGTGGCGGTGGCCAGGGGCGACCTCGTGCGGAAGGGAGCCTTGCTGGTGCAATTGGAGGCGATGAAGATGGAGCATCGGGTGATCGCCGAGATCACCGGCCGTGTGGCGGACGTCGTCGCGACGGGCGCCCAGGTGGCGGCCGGGGACCGGCTGGTGGAACTCGTGCCCGCGGAGGACGAGGGGTGAGAACGCCAGCCGAGGTGACCGTCGTCGAGGTGGGGCCGCGCGACGGCCTGCAGAACGAGGCGCAGGCAGTGCCGCTGGCCGCCAAGCGCGCGCTGGTCGAGGCCCTGGACCGGGCCGGCTGCCCGCGCATCGAGGTCGGCAGCTTCGTCTCGCCCGCCTGGGTGCCGCAGATGGCGGATACGGCCGAGCTGGTCGCAAGCCTGCCGGTCCTGCGCGCCACGACCTCGGTGCTGGTGCCCAACGCCAAGGGCCTGGAGGCCGCGCTTGCCACCGAAGTGCCCGAGATCGCCGTGTTCGCCGCCGCCTCCGAGACCTTTTCCCGAAAAAATCTCAACTGCCGGATCGACGAGGCGGTCGCCCGGCTGATCCCGGTGATCGAAGCCGCCCGGGCCGAGGGCCGCTTCGTGCGGATCTACCTCTCGTGCGTTGCCGCCTGCCCCTTCGAGGGGCCGATCGCGCCGGGAGCCGTCGCCCGCCTCGCCGAGCGCCTGATGGCGGCCGGCGGCGACGAGGTGAGCCTCGGCGACACCATCGGCCGCGCCACCCCGCGCGACACCCAGGCGATCATCGACGCGGTGGCAGTCGGCGTGCCGCTCGACCGGATCGCCTGGCACGGCCACGACACCTACGGCCAAGCGCTGGCCAACGTGCTGGCCGCGCTCGAGCGGGGTATCGCCGTGATCGACGCGGCGGTGGCGGGGCTCGGCGGCTGCCCGTTCGCGCCGGGGGCCGCCGGCAACCTCGCGACCGAGGACCTCGTCTACATGCTGGACGGGATGGGCGTGCGCACCGACGTCGACCTCGAGCGCCTCGCCGCCGCCGGCCGCGAGATCTGCGCGGTGCTCGGCCACCCGCCGGTCGGCCGCGTCGCCCGCGCCATGGAGCATCTCGGATGAGCCGCTTCGACCTCGTCCTCTTCGACTGCGACGGCGTGCTGGTCGACAGCGAGGGGCTGAGCGCCCGCTCGACTGCGGGTGTGCTGCAGGACCTCGGCCTCGACATCGACGCTGCGACCGTGCTGCGCCGGTTCATGGGCAAGAGCGACCGCAGCATGTGCGAGGCGCTCGCGGCCGAGACCGGCCTCGTCTTTCCGCCCGAGATGCAGGCCCGCCTCGATGCGGCCGCACTGGAGCTGTCCGAACGCGAGCTCGAGGCCATGCCCGGCATCGCCGACCTGCTGCGGAGGCTGGACCTACCCCGCTGCGTGGCCTCGTCGAGCACGCCCGAGCGGATCCGCCGCTCGTTGGCACTCACCGGGCTCCTCGACCTGCTGGAGCCGCACATCTTCAGCGCCACCATGGTCGAGCGCGGCAAGCCGGCCCCGGACCTCTTCCTGCACGCCGCCCGCGCGATGGGTGCGGAGCCGGAAGCGTGCGTCGTCATCGAGGACAGCACGGCCGGCGTCACCGCCGGCAAGGCCGCGGGCATGACCGTCATCGGCTTCGTCGGCGGCAGCCATGTCGATCCCGCGACCCACGGCGCCCGTCTGCGCGAGTTGGGCGCCGATGCGGTGGTGGACGAAATGGCCGCCGTCGCCGAACGCCTCGCCGGCTGAGACGGTCCGCCCTCAGTCCGTTCGGCCCGCCTGCCCCGAAAGGAGCGTGTCCGGCACCTCCAGATGCTGGCGGGCCGCCTCCAGCGTCGTCTCGTCGAGCACGGGCGGATCCAGGCTCACCCCCTTCTTCAGCCGCTTGACGATCGCGTGCAGCGCCTTGATCCGGCCGGAGCGCTTGTCCTCGAAGGCGATCGGCAGCCACGGCGCCACGTCCGTCGAGGTCCGCTCGAACATCTCGTCCACCGCCGCCTCGTAGGCCGGCCACTTCGTCCGGTTGCGAAAATCCTCGTAGGACAGCTTCCACCGCTTCAACGGGTCGAGCAGCCGGTCCTCGAAGCGTCGCAGCTGCTCCTCGGGGCTGATGTGGAAGAACAGCTTGATCACCCGCGTGCCGTGGTCGATCAGCATCCGCTCGAAGTCGTTGATCTCGCGGTAGCCGGCCTTCCAGCGGTCCGCGGGCGTGAAGCCCTCGACCCGCTCGACCATCACCCGCCCGTACCACGAGCGATCGAAGGCGGAGATGCCGCCCCGGGGCGGCAGCCGCTCGAAGAACCGGGTCAGGTGATGCCGCTCGAGGTAGTAGGGCCGGGGTGCGGCGATCGGCCAGACCTTGAAGCTCCGCGGATCGAGCGCCATCGACATGCGGCGGATGGTGCCGCCCTTGCCGGCGGCGTCCCATCCCTCGAAGACGATCACCGCGCTGTCCCCGGAGAACAGATAGGCCTGCTGCACCTGGGTCAGCTTGAGCTGCAGCTTGGCGAGCTTCTTCTCGTAGGTCTCGCGGTCGAGCTTGGCGGAAAGGTCCACATCCGCGAGGCGCGGTTGCTTGGGCTTGGTTCTGGCCATTGGTCACCCGTGGTTGCTGCCCCACGAGGCTTAAGCCGTCATCCCCGCCCCGCAAGGCCGGCGCGTCTTGCCCTTTCGGCTGGCTCGGCGGGCCGGCAAGAGAAAACGGCGGTCAGGCCCGACAGTTTTTCTGCGTGTAGAGTTCGTGCAGGTGCTCCTGCCGTTCTTCGGCTGCCTCGATCGCTTCCTCGGTGTTGAGATACGTACCGACCAGGCCGGGCCAGAAAAACACCGCCGCCGCGACGTTCGTCCCGGTTACCTTACGTTCTCCGCGAGCCTCGGCTTCGAAATTCTCCGCCTCGACGATAGCGTCGCGCAGCTCGGTGCAGCTCAATTGTTCGTCGTCGATTTGCTCGACCTGCACCACGTCCGGCGTTGCGCAACCAGCGAGCGCGACGATCCCCACCACCGCCAAGATCCGATAAAACATGTCGACCTCCTTACAAATTTGTTATCCGAAATCTGCGAAAACAAAAAAGGCGGATCAAGAAAAAAATTCTCATCCGGTAATTGAAAGTTTCGCGATCAAATCGAGCAGAAGTTCCGACGCGCAGAATGTCGACGTGGCTCGAGGCCGATCACCATGGGCTTCGCCACGGTCGCCTCAGAGCCCGCGGAACGGGTGCGCCCGATAGGTGCCGAGCACGCGCAGCT
>JBMCMJ010000032.1:0-15791 GCA_048615135.1 Pseudomonadota bacterium | reverse complement strand
ACGGCTCCCGCCAGCCGAGCGAGCCCGAACTCGCGACGGCCCGCTCGCTCGGCGCGCGGGTCGCCACCGTCGCCGCACGCTGCAAGGACCTGGACTAGCCGCGGCGCCGCACGCCCTCGGGACCGTGATCGACGACGCGCCGGCGGGAACCCGCGCCGGGCTCCACCGTTGGTTGGGGTGTGGGGCGCTGGGCGGATCGAGCCAATCGCCCGGCAAGAACGTACCGAGACGAGCCACCCAGGGGGACGAGCGATGAGCGAGCCGGCGGTGGACGAGCGACGCGCCGAGCGCGAGCGGATGGTCGAAGGCCAGCTCCTCGGCCGGGACATCCGCGATCCGGCGGTGCTGGAGGCGATGCGCGACGTGCCGCGCGAGTATTTCGTCCACGAGGACCTGGTCGAGTTCGCCTATGCCGACAGTCCGCTGCCGATCGGCGGCGGCCAGACCATCTCGCAGCCCTATGCGGTCGCGCGGATGGCCGAGGCAGCGGAGTTGACCCCGGACGATCGCGTCCTGGAGGTGGGCGGCGGTTCCGGCTATGCCGCGGCGATCTACGCCCATGCGGCCGATCGCGTGGTGACGATCGAGCGGGATCCGGACCTCGCGGCCGAAGCCGAGACAGCGCTCGCCCGCGTCGGTGTGGTCAACGTCGAGGTGGTGTGCGCCGATGGCTCACGGGGCTGGTCTGCCGAGGCGCCCTTCGATGCGATTCTCGTGGCCGCAGGCGCGCCGCGTGTGCCGGAAAGCCTGAAGAACCAGCTCGCGATCGGTGGCCGACTGGTCGTTCCGGTCAGTGTCAACGGCCACGAGAACCTCGTTCGTGTGCGCCGCTTGACCGAGGATCTGTTCGTCGAGGAACGGCTCGGCGCGGTCAGCTTCGTCCCGCTGATCGGCAGCGAGGGTTGGCCCGAGGCCCATCGCACGGGCGCCCTTTCGGGCAATACGGCCGCGCCGACCGGACCGACGTCGCCGGAAGTGCTCTCGGAGGAGGCCCTGGTGACGGCGCTCGGCGAAGCGGTGGAGCCCTTGCCGGCGCTCGGCGAGCCGCGCTTCGCCGAACGGTTCGACCGCCTGGGGGATGCTGCGGTCGTCTGCCTGGGCGAGGCCACCCACGGCACCGCCGAGTTCTACGAGGCGCGCGCCCGGATCACCCGACGGCTGGTCGAGGCGCACGGGTTCACCATCGTCGCGCTCGAGGCCGACTGGCCGGACGCTGCACGGATCGACCGCTATGTCCGCCACCGCCGCCCCGCTCCCTGGGACGAGCCGGCCTTTCAGCGCTTTCCGACGTGGATGTGGCAGAACGAGGAGACGCTCCGCTTCGTCGAGTGGCTGCGGCGCCACAATGCCGATCTGCCGCCCGAGCGCCGGGTGTCGGTCCATGGCCTGGATCTCTATGCGCTGTTCACGTCGATTGCCGGCGTGGTGGCCTATCTCGACGAGGTCGACCCGACCGCCGCCGCCAAGGCCCGCGATCGCTACGCCTGCCTCGGCCCTTGGCAGAAGGACTTGGCGGGCTACGGTCGCTCGGCCGGGCGCAGCGAGCTGCAGGGCTGCGAGCGCCCCGTGGTCGAGATGCTGCGGGACATGTTGGAGCGGCGCGCGGAGCTTGCCGCGACCGATGCGGACGATTTTCTGGATGCCGAGGGCAATGCCCGCCTCGTCCGTGCCGCCGAAGCCTATTACCGCGCGATCTACTACGGCGACGTCGGTTCCTGGAATCTGCGCGATCGCCACATGTTCGAGACGCTGCAGCGGGTGCGGGCCGCCCGAGCAGCCCCCGCCAAAGCCGTCGTCTGGGCGCACAATTCCCATCTCGGCGATGCCGCCGGCACCGAGATGGGCCGCGTTCGCGGCGAACTCAACCTCGGCCAACTCTGCCGGGAATTCTATGGCGCCGACGCGGCGCTGGTCGGTTTCGGCACCGACCGGGGCACCGTCATGGCGGCACGGGACTGGGGTGGAACGGGCCGGATCATGGACGTGCGGCCCGCACGGAGCGGGAGCATCGAAGGCCTTTGTCGAGCGACGGGGATCGAGCGGTTCCTCTTCGACATCAACGCCCAGGCCGGCACCTCGCTGACCCACACCCTGCTCGGCTCGCGGCTGCAGCGGGCAATCGGCGTGATCTATCGCCCCGAGAGCGAACTGCAGAGCCATTATCTCGAGGTGAGCCTGCCGCGCCAGTTCGACCATTACGTCTGGTTGGCGCAGACCCGAGCGGTGAGCGCCCTCCCTGCGCGACCCACCGAAGGCGTGCCCGACACCTACCCGTTCGGCCTTTGAAGGGCATCGGCGGACGGGGGCGACGGCCGCCCTCCGCAGGGTTTTGCCTCGGGGACGCTGCACGCAGGCCCCGTGCTCACGACACGATCGGCCCAGGGAACGTTGGCACATCGTGGCCGTTTTCCTGGAGACCTGCCACTTCCGGAGAGGGACCATGCAGGACACCCCCGAAATCACCTTCAAGAACATGGACGTTTCGCCGTTTCTCGAGGATCGGATCCGCGAGCGGATCGACCGGCTGGAGCGGTTTCACCACGGCATCATCGGCTGCCGGGTGGTGGTGTTCGAGCCGCACCGCAGCGCCGGCGGTGGCAAGAACCCGCTCGCCATCCGGGTCGAGGTGGAAATTCCGGGGCGTCTGCTGACGAGCAACAGCGAGGAGGAGGTGCGCGCGGCGAAGAACGAACTGGCACCGCTCGTCAACCATGCGTTCGACGCGATGGAAAGCCAGCTCGCTTCCGCCGTGGCCAAGGACAAGCGGCAGGTGAAGGCGCACGAGGCGGAGCACGAAATCGGCCGCATCGCGCGGGTGTTCCCGACGCAGGGCTACGGCTTCGTCCAGGTCGGCGAGGGAACCGAGCTCTATTTCACCGAGAAGATCCTGGCGGGTCTGAACATCGAGGAGTTGCAGCCGGGTGACATGGTCAATGTCGTCCGTGCGCACGACGACGGACCGATGGGGCCGATGGCCCGCCACGTCACCCGGCTCGGCGCCGAGACGCGCATGCCCTTCTGACCGATTCGACCGCCGTGCGCGATCGTTGACGGAACTCTTCGGCGCGCCGCGGGAATGAATCCCTGCCCGCGAAGCGGATGGAACGCGCCGGCGAGACAATCCGTGCGGGCACATCCCGGACCAGTTGATCGCCGCCCGCCCGCGCGGCCGATCGATTCCGGCGGCCGCGGCCGAAACGCGCACCTCCGACCCGCGAATTGCAGGACATCCCGGACCCCTCGGAGCCGACGCGTGAACTCTCTGAAAGACTCTTCCGACCCCTCCACCGTTTCGGAGAAATTTCCGAGGTGGCGTCAAGAGAGGGAAAGAGTGGTGCCGCATGCCGGACTCGAACCAGCG
Organism: Pseudomonadota bacterium; assembly: GCA_048615135.1. Lineage (GTDB taxonomy): Bacteria > Pseudomonadota > Alphaproteobacteria > Geminicoccales > Geminicoccaceae > RECO01. The sequence continues at coordinate 12,430 of JBMCMJ010000032.1, read as the reverse complement.
ACCCCGTGATTACGAATCACGTGCTCTACCGACTGAGCTAATGCGGCGATCGGTGGGGAGGGGATAGCGGGGGGCGTGACGGACGTCAACGCCCCCCGAACGGTGGGTCAGCCGGCGCGCATGGCCTCGAGGTCGACGGTGCGGCCGCCGAAACCCTCGGCCTCGGCCGAAGTCGTGCGCGCGACCAGGGTCGCGATCCGCGGCGGCGACTGCCAGCGCAGCGTGTCGAAGGCGCCGGTCGGGCCGTAGGGCGACCACGCGTCGACCACCTGCCCGGTTTTTTCGCAGACCCAGGCTTCCTCGGCCGGCGCCTGGGCAGCCAGCGCCTCCAGTTCGCCGATCTTCGGCGAGGCCGGATCCTTCGCCCGGTAGGCCTCGATCGCCGCCTGCAGCGTACCGGCCGTCGGTGACGATCCGGGAACCTGGGCGGCGTAGCGGAGCGCCCGATCCACCTGTCCGTCGGCAAGGGCCAACTCGATCAGTGTCTTGAGCGTGGTGCGATGGGTCGGATTGCGCTGGGCCAGCCGCTCGAAGCGGGCGAGCCGGCTCTCGGCGTTCTCGTTCGGCACGAGTGCCGCATAGGCCTGGGCGACCTCGGGATGTGGCTGCCGGGCCCAGCTCTCCTCGAGTACCTCGCGGGCCACCTTGGGACGGTCGAGCTTGTGCGCCAGCGCGCTCGCGTAGACCGCAGCCGGCGCGAAGCCCCGATAGCGGCGCGTCGCATCCAGCGCCGCCTTCATCGCCTCGGCTTCGTCGCCCTCCTTCTCCATGTCCTGCGCCATCAGCATTTTTAGTACGCCGCGCAGACGCTGCGCCTCTTCGGGCTCGACCACCTTGTTGAGCTTCAGGTCGTCGACCCGCCGGAAGGCCTCGCTCCACAGCGCCTTGCGGGTGAGAAGTTCGAACAGGGTCGAGACCACCCACTCGGTGTAGGGCCGCTGGGCGAACGCCTGTCTGGCCAGATCGAGCGCGGCATCCTCGTCGCCGCTCGCCATCGCGTCCGACATCAAGCCGCGCAGTCCCAAGAGACGCGTTTCGGGCCGCTTGAGCATCTGGCGGTATTTGATCTGGGCCACCTCGTGGTTGCCCTCCGCCTCGGCGGTCTGGGCGGCGAGAAGGAGGGTCGCCGGGGCGCGATCGCCGAGATAGCGCTCGGCATCCTTGCGCAGCTCCTTCGCCTCGGTGAAGTCGCCGGCCGCCGCCGCGATCAAACCCTTGGACACCACGTCGAAGCCCCGGAGGCGACGGTCGACGCGCCGCTTGGCGAACCAGCGCGCCGGATAGCCGAACAGAATGCGCAGGAGCTCGAACAGCACGACGCCGAGGACGATCAGGCCCAACAGCAGGAGAACGGCGAACGGGAGCGGCGGCTGCAGCACCGTGCCGTCGTACCACTCGATCGTCACCGGAGTGCCGTGGTCGTTGTCGAACAGCCACGTGGCGCCGAACATCAGCGCGCCGGTGACGATGAAGAAGCCGATCAGCCGGAACATGACGCGTCCTTCCTAACGATGATCGTGGGTCAAGACGCGCCGGCCGCGGTGGCGGTCACGTCCCGGCCGAGGTCGAGCAGGTCCGCCCGTGCGGCATCTACCGCGACGTGGGCGCGCGCCGAGGCGAGCCAATCCGCCAACGCATCCTGCGCAGCCTCTGGCAGGGTCTCGGCGCTGGCGATGGCACCGGCAACGTCGTCGCCGTCGAGACGGTCGGTGATCCTGTCGAGGGTCGCGGCGGCCTCGCCCAACGGCGACCTCGGCCGCATTTGCAACGTGCCGAGCAGCGTGTTGCCGACGCCCTCGGCTGGCGGCGGGGCGATGGCGCGCTCGACGGCGGGCCGCAGGTTGGCAAAGCTCATCCGCAGGGCAGGCAGACTGGCGACGCCGTCACTGTGCTCCGCCAGCACCTCGCGGGCCTCGTCGAGCCGCTCGCCCTGGGTCGCGTCCAGGACGTCCGAGTCGACGGCGTCGAGTGCTGCCACGGCCGGCGAAAGGTCGCTGCCGTTCGCGAGCGCGTCGCCGACGGTTCGGGCGGCCGTGCCGATCCGCCCGCCGGCCCGCGCGCCAGCGATCGCCCGGGTGACCGTCGTCCGCGCCTCGTCTGCGGCCGTGCTCGCGGCGGCAGCCTCGTCGGCGATGGCGGCGAGCCGCTCTTCGGTGGAGGCGGCGAGTTCGTCCATCGCCGTGGCGGTCGCCTCGGCTTCGGTGTCGGCCGCGCGCGCGAGATCCGCGGTCGTCGCGGTCGCGTCGGCCAACTCGGCCACTTCGTCGCCGAGGCCGTCGATGCGCGTCCCGGCGGCGCCGATCGCCTCGCGCACGTCGGCGACGTCGCGGGCCGTGGCATCGATCCGACCGCCGAGCGCGGCCGTCCGCTCGGCGAGGCCGGTCTCCACCCGGGCGAGCGTGGCGGCGATCTCGCGAACGTTCGTGCGGGCGGTCTCGAGGTCCGCCGCGAGCCGATCGAGATCGGTGCGCAGAGCCGGGGTGTCGGTCTCCAGGCTGGCGACCCGTCGCTCGAAGCCCTGCACCGCCGCCTCGACCGTGGCGAGCGAGGAAGCGCGGGCGGCGGTGGTGGAGAGGTCTCCGAGGTCCGCCCGCAAGTCGGCCAGTCGCTGCTCCAGCTCCGCGGCCCCGTCGGGCGTGGCGAGCGGGCTCAGGCCGTCGCGCAGATCGGCCAGCTGTGCCGTCGTGGCGCTCTGGGTGACTTCGCTCGAGAGCGTGTCGACCCGCGCGGCCAGGGTCTGCAACTCCTGGCGGTTGTCGCTCTCCCGCGCGAAATTCCGCACCTGCGCCAATTCCTCCTCGAGCGCGGAGATGCGAGCGACGGCTTCCGGGTTGACGATCAGCGCCGCCTGTTCCGGCAGCGGAAGATTTTCCCGCACCTCGGGATATTGCAGCGCGTAGACCGAGCCGAGCGCGCCGACCACACCGCCGACGAGCCCGCCGACGAAGCCCCGGGTGCGACTGGTCCGGACCGGCGGATGGGCGGGCGGGGGAGGTGCGGCTTGCGCGTCCGGGCGAGCGGGTTGCGCGTCGTCTTGGGCCATGGCCACATCTCTCCCCGCGCCGAGGAAAGCCCGTCGGCGTCGTCACGATTGCCTGGTTGCTGCGACGTTCGTCGTGCACGGACGGGCTAGCATCAAAGCGGCGTGGCTTCAAGCAAGCGCCCCATGCCCCGTTCATCCGGCTGGTCGGCGACGCGGATCGCGCGCCAACGAAGCGAACGGGCGGCCATGGCCACGTTGTCGCTGAGGCAGAGGGCGGTGGCTCCACCAACGGCCGCCGCGAGGCCGGCCGCCTCGAGCAGTCCGGCGAGCCGCCGCGCGCTTTCCGGTGAATGCAGCGTCACGCCATCGATCTCGCCCGCTTCCAGGGCCGTCGTCACCTCGTCGGGCAGCCGCCGCGCCGCGAGCGCGGTGTAGACCGGATGGCTGCGATAGACGAAGCCGCCGGCTTCGAGCGTGCGTTGCAGGCCCTCGGCCAGCACGGTTCCCGAGGCGTGGAGCAACGCTCCCGCGGCGGGATCGAGGGCCGCCTCGAGCTGCCGTGCGAGGGAAACGCCATCGCCTTCGCCCTGCCCGGCGACCGCCACGCCCGCCGCCTGCAGCGCCTCGGCCGTGCCCTCGCCGACGGCCCAGACCGGCAAGGTGGGCTGCCAAGCCGCGACGGCGGACGCCGCCTGGCGGCTCGTCACCAGCAACGCCTGCACACCGTCGAGGTCCGGTGGCGGCCCCTCGATCGGCTCGATGCGGCTCACCGGGGCGAGCAGGACCCGGTGGCCGAGCCGCCGGCAGGTCCGAGCGGTCCGTTCCGCCACCTCGGCCGGGCGGGTGACGAGGAGGGTTGCCACCGCTCAGAGCCAGAAGGTGTTGCCGGCCGCCTTGCGGACTTCCTCGCCGGCATCCGTGCCGAGCCGGTCCGCATCGGCCGCGAGGCCGTCGCGGGTCGTCCGCCAGACGCGGGTTCCCTCCGGTTCGGCGAGCAGGCCGCGAAAGTGCATGCGCTCGCCCTCGAGTGTCGCGAAGGCGGCGATCGGTGTCCGGCAGGAGCCGTCGAGGGCACGCAGGAAGGCCCGCTCGGCGGTGACGGCGATGGCGGTCGGCCGGTCGTCGAGCGCCTCGACCAGGGGGCGCGTGTCCGCATCGTCGGCGCGGACCTCGATGGCGATGGCGCCCTGCGCCACCGCCGGCAGGATCTCGTCGGTCGCGATCGGCGCACTCGCTGCGTCCGGCCGGCCGAGCCGGTTCAAGCCGGCCATCGCCAGGAGCGTGGCGTGAATCTGGCCGCTCTCGACCTTGGCGAGACGGGTCTGCACGCTGCCGCGGAGGTTCACCACCTCCAGGTCGGGACGGAGCGCCAAAAGCTGGGCGCGTCGGCGCAGCGACGCGCTGCCCACCACGGCCCGCTCCGGCAGATCGGCGATGCGCGTCACGGCCCCGGCGATCAGGGCATCGCGCGGGTCCTCGCGCGGCAGCACGGCGGCGATGACGAGGCCGTCCGGCAACACCGTTGCGACGTCCTTGAAGGAGTGGACCGCGAGATCGATCCGGTGGTCGAACAGCGCCTCCTCGATCTCCTTGGTGAACAGCCCCTTGCCGCCGATCTCGCTGAGCGGCCGGTCGAGCACATGGTCGCCGGTCGTCTTGATCACGACGATCTCGGTTTGGAGGCCCGAATTGTCGGCCTGCAGCCGTGCGGCCACCGTCTCCGCCTGCACGAGGGCGAGCGGCGAGCCGCGGGTTCCGATCTTCAGAGGTTTCATGGGGTCCGGCCGAGGTCTATGAGCATGTCCATGGCGCATGCCCCTAGCACATCGATCCCGTCCGGCCAGACCGCCCTTATGCTCGGTCTGGAGACCAGCTGCGACGAAACGGCGGCCGCGCTGGTGCGCGCCGACGGCGTGGTCGTCGCGGAGCGGGTCCGCAGCCAACTGGCCGAGCACGAACCCTATGGCGGCGTGGTGCCCGAGATCGCGGCGCGTGCCCACGTCGAGGCGCTCGACCGGCTGATCGCGGCGGTGATGGCCGAGGCCGGCGCCGGTTTCGGCGATCTTGCAGGCGTGGCGGCGACGACCGGTCCCGGCCTGATCGGCGGGCTGATGGTCGGGGCGGTGACCGGCAAGGCGATCGCGCTCGCCCACGACCTGCCCTTTCGGGCGATCAACCACCTCGAAGGGCATGTCCTCACCCCGCGCCTCGTGGCGCCTACCGACTTTCCCTATCTCGTGCTGCTCGTCTCGGGCGGTCATTGCCAGTTGCTGCTCGCCGAGGCGGTCGGCCGTTACCGGCGGCTCGGCACGACCATCGACGATGCGGTCGGCGAGGCCTTCGACAAGGTCGCGAAGCTCCTCGGGCTCGGTTATCCGGGCGGTCCGGCACTGGAGCGGCTCGCCGCCGCGGGCGATCCGGCGCGCTTCGACCTGCCACGGCCGTTGCTCGGGCGGCCCGGGTGTCATTTTTCTTTCAGCGGTCTCAAGACGGCGGTGCTCCACGTCGCGCGGAGCCTGGAGCCGGACCCCGGACCCTGGCGCGCCGATCTCGCGGCGTCGTTCCAGGCGGCGGTGGCGGCGACCCTCGTCGACCGGACGGGGCGGGCGATCGCGCTTGCCCGCGACCTCGCGCCCACGCTCGACCGCTTGGTCGTCGCCGGCGGCGTCGCGGCGAACGCGTCGATCCGTTCGGCACTCGAAGACCTCGCCCGGCAGCGCGGCCTCGCCTTCTCCGCCCCGCCGCTGCGCTGGTGCGGCGACAACGCGGCGATGATCGCCTGGGCAGCCCTGGAGCGGAGTGCCGCGGGTTGGCCCCCTGATCCACTCGACGCTCCGGTCCGCGCCCGCTGGCCGCTCGACCCCGCGGCCGAGCCGGCGATCGGCGCGGGGGTCAAGGCCTAGGACCCGCATGCGCCAAGCCGCGCTCGCACGGCGTCGCGCCGACCCTGGCTAGCGGCCGACGATCGTGGCCGGCAGCCAGGTTGCCGTGGCCGGCCAGAACAGGACGATCAGCAGCACCAGCAACTGGCAGACGACGAAGGGCAGGACGCCCTTGTACATCTGCCAGTAGGTGATCTCGGGTGGGGCGATACTTCGGAGATAGAAGATCGCCGGGGCCATCGGCGGGGTGAGATAGGAGGTCTGGATCACGACGACCATCAGCACGGCGAACCAGATCGGATCGACCCCGGCGGCGCGGAGCAGGGGCACGAAGATCGGCAGACAGATCAGCACCACCGACACCCAGTCGAGGATGAAGCCGGCGATGAAGACGATCAGCAGCAGCGCCAGCACCAGCGCCATGCCCTCCAGGCCGAAATAGTCCACCGCACCGGCGACGAGGTCGTTGCCTCGATGCAGGCGGAAGACACCGGCGAACATCGAGCCGCCGACGACGATCAGGAGGATCATGCAGTTGATGACGAGGGTGCGGCTCAGTGTTTCCTGCAGGACGGTCCACGACATCCGGCCGTAGGCGATGGTCAGCAGCACCGCGCCGAGCGCACCCACCGACGCCGCCTCGGTGGGGGTCGAGATGCCGGCCAGGATCGCGCCGAGCACCGCGACGACGAGGAGCAGGGCCGGGACGATCGCGGTGAGCGTCACCCACAGCTTGCGGCCGAGCGGCATGGGCTCGGGCGGGGCGGGCGGACCGTCCTCGGGGTAGAGGATGCAGCGGCCGAGGATGTAGCCGAAGAACAGGGCCACCATGAGCAGGCCGGGGATCAGGATGCCCGCGAACAGCTGGCCGACCGAGAGGTTGGCGACCGAGGCGTAGATCACGACGACGATCGAGGGCGGGATCATGGTCCCGAGCGAACCGCCGGCGCAGATGGTTCCCGAAATCAGCGAGTGCGAATAGCCGTAGCGCAGCATGATCGGGATCGCCATCAGGCCGATCACGATCTCGACGGCACCGACGATGCCGGTCGAGGCAGCGATGATGGTGGCCATGGCCATCGAGGCGAGGGCGAGGCCGCCGGGCAGCCGGCCGAGCCAGAGCTGCATCGCGGTGAACAGCCGCTCGGCGATGCCGGAGCGCTCCAGCATGGTCCCCATGAACACGAAGGGCGGGATGGCCGAGAGCAGGAACTGCGAGGCGGTCTGGGTGATCCCGGCGTAGAGCTGCAGGCCGATCTTGTCGCCGTAGATCGGCAGGCCGAACAAAAAGGCACACGCCAGCAGCGAGAACGCGATCGGAATGCCGAGAAAGACCAACAGGAACAGCGCCGGAAACATCAGCGCGGCGAGGAGTTGCGGCTCCATCAGGCCCGGGCCCCCGCGGTCTCGCTCGGTCGCTTAACCGCCGAGGGATCGCCGATGCCGATGGCATGGCGGACCGATTCGACCAGCACCTGCAGGGTGAGGCCCACGACCCCCGTGGCGATGGCGGTGAGGAACGGCCAGAGCAGCGGCTGCCAGACGCTCATGTTCTCGACCGTGCCGCGGACATAGGCCGTCCACGCCTTGTCGACGCAGGCCTGCGCCGTGATCAGCAGCATCGGCAGGAAGATCAGCAGATAGAAGGCGAGGTTGACGCCGTGCTGCACGCGCACCGGCAGCCGGGTCGAGAGGAAGTCGATGCGGACATGGCCGTTGCGCTTGAGCGTGTAGGCGGCGCCGATCAGGAAGATCGAGCCGTTGGTCATGTAGCTGACGTCGAAGCTCCACAGCGTCGGCGCGTTGAACACGTAGCGCGAGACGCTCTCGTAGAGCATCGCACCGATCAGCGCGAGAATCAGCGCCATGGCCAAGGCGGCGAGCACGTCCGACACGCGCTCGAGCACCGGCAACGCGCGCTCGAGAAGGAAGGTCTTCAAGCGAAGGTCCTCGACGGGCAAGGGCGGCGGGCCGGATACGACCCGCCGCCGTTCGGCCGTGGCCTATTCGTGGTCGACCACCATGTAGAAGGAGTTCTCGATCCAGTTGTCCTGGAACGCGAAGATCGATTCGGCGACTCGCTTCGGCCAGGGATTGCCGTTCGCCTCGGCCTCCTCGCTGACCTTCATCGCCCAGGCGCGGGCCCCCTCGCGGGCGCGCGCCTGGAATTCGTCGGACAGCTCGACCAACTGATTGCCGCTCTCGCGCAGCTTCGCCACCGCCTCGAGGTCGGCCGTGATCGAGCGCAGGAACGCATCGTGGGTGACGATCCGGCAGGCGGCCTCCATCGCCACCTGGATGTCGCGCGGCAGGCTGTTCCAGTTGTCGAGGGTCATCGCCAGCTCGAACGCCCAGGCCGGCGCGTGGATGCCCGGATAGAGGGTGATCGGCGTCACCTCGTGATAGCCCTGGTTCCAGTTCTCCGCCGGCATCGAGTATTCGGCCATGTCGATGCCGCGGCGCTCGAGCAGGCCGTAGATCTCGGTGCCGGGGATGGTCACCGGCGAGGCACCGAACTGGTCGGCGATCACCGCCGCCCAGTTGCCGAGGGTGCGGTAGCGCACGCCCTGCAAGTCCTCGACGGAGGTCAGCTCGACATGGCTGTGGGCGAACCACTCGGACGGCCCGGAACCGCACACCAGTGGGTGCATGTCCATGGTCTCGTGGCGATGCTGCACCCAGAGTTCGGCGCCGCCGCCCTGGTAGATCCAGGCATGGAAGCTGTCGGTCCCGAGACCGGTCGGAAAGCCTGCGATCATCGCGTTCACCGGGTCGGCCGTGCCGAGAAAGCTCGGCGGCGCGTTGACCAGCTCGACGAGGCCGTCCTGCACCGCCTCGTGGAGGCGGAAGATGTTGCCGACCGTGCCCGCCGGGGCGATCTCGACCACCATCCGGCCGCCGGTCAGTTCCTCCACCAGCTCGGTGAACGGGATCATGATGCTGGAGGTGTAGAACCCGCTCTCGGTGTCGATCGTCGCCACCCGCCAGCGGTACTCCTGGGCCGACGCACCGCTCGTCACCAGCAGCGCGGCGCCCGCCAGCGCCCATCCCATCGTTCTCGCGTACATCCCGTCGTCTCCCCCTCGTCCGGCACCGTCGTGCGGCGCGCCCTACTCGTGAAAAGCAAAGATGGTGCCACAGCCGGCAGCCGGATCGGTGGCCAGCCCGCCCGGCACGTCGGTGGTGGCGATGCCCGCCTCGCCCAGGAAGCGGCGGGTGCCCGCGAGGTCGGCGCTGCGCATCTGCAGCACCCGCAGGCCGTCGCCCCCCGCGGCGAGGGCTGCGGCGAAGTCGCCGAAGCTCTGCTCCAGTCCCGCGCGCGTCGTCCAGCGGAGGGTCGCGAGGCCGGCGTCGACGACCACGTCGGCGCCGTCCAGCCGCACCCGCTCGCCGAAGACCCGTTGCCACGCCCCGGCGATCGCGCCCGGATCCTCGGCGACGCCTATGACCCCCGTCAGGCCGACGGCGCCGTTCGGCTGGGCGAGGTAGTCGTCGCGCCAGACGACCTCCGGGGTGAAGTGCTGGCAGACGAAGGAAAAGGCGCCGGGCGTCGCATCGGGGCCGAGACGGGCGACGGCGAAGGCGGCATTGGCCGTGCCGTGGGCCAACTCGACCGGCCGATCGAACTCGATCGCGGGGCCGGCGGCCATGCCGGCGGCGGCGAATTCGCCCGCGGCCCCGCGCGCGTCGCTGGTCTTGAAGGCGAGGCCCGCCGCCCCCTCGCGGTCGTCCAGGCCCGCGCGCATCGCGGCGTTGTCGTCGGTGGGGCTGCGGATGCCCAGCACCTCGAAATAGGTGGTGCGGTCCGGCAGCACGATCGTCGCGTTGTGGGTGCCGAGCTTCGCGGAGTGGACGCCGCGCGGCGTCGGGCGGAATCCCAGCCGCGTCATCGCCGTCTCCGCGGCATCGAGATCGCGGACCAGCAGGACGACGTGGTCCAAACCGTCAACGAAGTGCATGGCTTCCTCCCATTGGCTCGAGGAAAGCACGCTTGCTGGGGGTCGTCCAGCGCGTGCATGGTATCCCGAACGACATTGCCGGGGCGGGAGGATCGATGCGCGCGGCGGTATTTCACGAGCATGGCGGGGTCGAGAAGCTGCGGGTGGAGCAGGTGCGCGATCCGGTCTGCGGGCCGGGCGACGTGGTGCTCGCCGTCAAGGCCGTGGCGCTGAACGGCTTCGAGCCGATGATCCTGCAGGGGACCACGGCCCTGCGCACGCCCTTCCCGATGATCCCGGGCGGCGATGCGGCGGGCGAGATCGTCGAACTGGGTGCCGAGGTCGAGGGCTGGGCGGTGGGCGACCGGGTCGGCTTCTATCCGATGGTGCCGGGCGAGGGCATGACCGGCGAGACCCGCCAGGGGGCGCTCTCGGAGCTGCACCGGGTGCCGGCGGCGAGCCTGATCCGGCTGCCGGACGGGCTGGCCCACACCGACGCGGCGGCGCTGCCGATCGCCTACGGCACGGCACTTCGGATGATGCGGGACCGGGGGCGCATCCGGGCCGGCGAGACGGTGCTGATCCTGGGGGCGGCCGGCGGGGTCGGCACCGCCTGCGTGCAGCTGGCCAAGGCCGCGGGGGCCACCGTCATTGCCTGCGCCAGTGCCGCCTGGAAGCTGGAGCGGCTGCAGGCGCTGGGTGCCGACCATGTGGTCGACACCTCCACCACCGACGTCCGCCAGTGGGTGTGGGACCAATTCGGCAAGCCGCGGATGGGGCAGAGCGGCGGGGTCGATGTGGTGGTCAACTACATCGGCGGCGAGAGCTGGGGCGAGAGCCTCAGGATGATCGCGCCGGGCGGGCGGATGCTGGTTTGCGGGGCGACCGCCGGCTATGCCTGCGCCACGGATGCCCGCTACGTCTGGACCTACGAGATCTCGATCGTCGGCTCCAATGGTTGGCGGCCCGAGGATCAGGCGGAGATGTACCGCATGGCGGCGCATGGCGAGATCGCTCCGGTGATCGACGGTGTCCACCCGCTCGACGAGATCGCGCCTGTCATGCAGCGGCTGATCGACCGCGACTTCTTCGGCAAGCTGGTGCTGGTGCCATGACGAACCCTCCGCTTTCGGCCGAGGCCATGCAGGCCATCATGGACGGCTCGCCGTTCATCCGGTTTCACCAGATGACGGTCGAGGGCTGCGATCCCGCGGCCGGCACCGTCACGGTCGCCATGCCCTACCGTCCGGAATTGGAGCGCGGCGAGGGGACGGGGCAGTTCCACGGCGGGGCCATCGCGTCCTTGATCGACACGGCCGGCGACTTCGCGCTGGTCATGGGGCTCGGCGGCGGCGTGCCGACCATCAACTTCCGCGTCGATTATTTGCGACCCGCCATCGGCCAGCGTCTGGTGGCGACGGCCACCGTGCGCCGCGCCGGCCGGACCGTGGGCGTGGTGGACGTGGATGTGATCGACGCCCAGAACAAGCTGGTGGCGGTCGGCCGCGGCACCTACAGCACGACCGTCGGCTGAAGGGGGGACGTCATGGCCGAAGGCATCGGCTGTCTCTGGGAAAAGACCGCCCAAGCGCCGGAGCGCCACCCCTATTTCCGCGTCCACGGCCATCGCGAGGTGCCGGTCGTTGTGGTGGGCGGCGGCTTCACCGGCCTCTCGACCGCGCTGCACCTCGCCGAAGCCGGCGCCGGCGAGGTGGTGCTGATCGAGGCGGCGCGGATCGGCTACGGGGCGTCCGGGCGCAACAACGGGCAGGTGATCCCGACCCTCAGCCGCATCGATCCGGACGACTTCGTGGCGCGCTTCGGCGAGGCGCGCGGCACCCGCTTCGCCCACCTCGTTCGTGACAGTGCGGCCTACCTGTTCGACCTCGTGCGGCGGCACGAGATCGACTGCGACGCGGTGCAGGCGGGCTGGGTGCAGCCGGCGCACCGGCCGAGCCGGCTGAAGCTCTCCGAAAGCCGGGTGCGCCAATGGCAGAAAATGGGCGCCGACGTCGAACTGCTCGACAGGCAGCGGATGGCCGAGGTCCTCGGCACCGACGCCTATCACGGCGGCTGGCTGGCGGCGACCGGCGGCCACGTCAACCCGCTGGGCCTCGCCCGCGGCCTCGCCAAGGCCTGCGCCGCGCAGGGCGTCGAGATCTACGAGAACACGCCCCTGATGTTCCTCCAGCCGCAGCAGAAGCGCTGGCGGATCACCACGCCGCACGGCACCTTCCTGGCGGACCAGGTGGTGCTGGCGACGGCCGCCTACACGGCGGGAAGGCTCGGCCGGCTGAAGGCGAGCTTTCTGCCCTATCGCTCCTACCAGTGCGCCACCGCCCCGCTCGACGGCCAGACCCGCAGCGTGGTGCTGCGGCACAACCACGCCATGTCCGACACCCGCGGCGACCTGCGCTTCGCCCATTACGACCGCGACGGCCGGCTAGTGGTGGGTGGTGCCCTGGTCTTCACCTGGAACGACGCGGCCCGCCTCGGCCGGCAGGTGCAGGCGAAGCTCGCCGAAACCTTCCCCACGATCGGCGAGGTCGACATCGAAACCGTCTGGCACGGTCAGTTCGCGCTGACCCGCGACGGCTTTCCCAAGCTGTTCGAGATGGGGCCGGGCG
>JBMCMJ010000031.1:0-15864 GCA_048615135.1 Pseudomonadota bacterium | reverse complement strand
GCGAGCCTTCCCCCGATCCATCGCCGGGTCGCGGCGGCGACCCACGCCGCGCTCTACGTGCTGCTCTTCACCATGGTCGTCACCGGCTACGTGCGCGTGGTGGGCGGTGGGTTTCCGATCGAGCTGCTGAACGCGCTCGGTGTGCCGCCACTCGTGCCGGAGATGCGCGATACCGCGACCATGATCTCGGCCGTGCACAAATTCACCGCCTGGGCGCTGGTGGTCGTGGCGGCCGTCCACGTCACCGCGGCGCTGCAGCACGCGCTGGTCGAGAAGGATGGTGTCATGCAGCGGATCTGGCCGCCGGTGGCGCCCAGAGACTGAGCATCAGGTCCGCAGGCGAACCCGTTCGGCCTGCTCCAGGCGGGTGAAGAGGTCGACCACCCAGCCGACCTGATGGTCGACGCTCGCCATCGAGGGCGGCACCTCGCCGAATCCCGCGGGTAAAGGCCGATCGGCCACGGCATCGACGAGAAAGCGGACCTCGTTCAGGCACGGCCCGTGCCCTCGCTCCTCGGCCAGCACCGTGTCGACCATCGCCCGCAGCAGCAGCCAGACCTTGCGCCGTGCCGGGACGACCGCACGCACCGACACGCTGTCGCGACCGAGCCGCTCCAACTCGCGGCCGATCTCGGCATAGAGCAGGCGCGCGGCGTGGATACTCGGCCGACAGGCGAGCGGTAGATCGCCGATGCCGCACAAGGCGCAGTCGTAGAGCCGATCGGCGGCATCGAGCAATCGCTGGACGACCGAGGCGAGCCGGTCGTCGAACCGCGGCTCGGCCAGCCACGCGTCCGGGTCGATGTCCGCCTCGCGCAGCCAGGCGCGCGGCAGGTAGAGCCGACCGTTGCGCGCGTCCTCGCCGACGTCGCGGGCGATGTTGGTCAACTGCATGGCGACGCCGAGATCGCAGGCCCGGGCGATCACGTGGGCCTCGCGCCGCCCCATCAGCACGGTCATCATCGCGCCCACGGCACCCGCCACCCGCGCCCCGTAGGCGTAGAGATCCTCCAGGGTGTCGTAGCGGCGTCCCTCGGTGTCCCACTCGAGGCCCTCGATCAACGCATCGAGCAGGGGCCGGGGCATGCCGAACCGTCGGACCACGTCGGTCAACGCGCGATCGACCGGATGGTCGAGCGGATCCCCCGCGTACACGCGATCCAGCCGCGCCCGCAGCATGGCGACCGAGCCGGCGCTCGCGTCTTCCTCGTCGACCACGTCGTCGGCGAGCCGGCAGAAGGCATAGAGCGCATAGGCCGGCTCGCGGACCGGCCGCGGCAGAGCGATGGACGCCGCGTAAAAGGTGCGCGAACCCGTCCGGATCATCGCCTTGCAGACGGCGAGGTCCATCCGGGAGGCAAGCGCCGAGCGCAACGGACGGGGGAGTTCAGCTTCGAACGACAAGGGCTGCATCGGGAACGACCGTGTCCAGAATCCGGGCCGAGGAAACGACGCCCGGCACACCGGCGCCGGGATGGGTGCCGGCGCCGACGAGATAGAGCCGGTCGACGTCCTCGCTGCGGTTGTGCGGGCGGAACCAAGCACTCTGCAGCAGGATCGGCTCCAGCCCGAAGGCGGCGCCCTTGATGGAGTTCAGACGATGGAGGAAGTCGGGCGGGGTTACGACGTGCGAGGCGACGAGCGCCTCGTCGAGGCCCGGCAGAAGCTTCTCCTGGAGGAAGGCCGCGATCTTTTGCCGATAGGGCTCGGCCATCGTCGCCCAGTCGATGTCGGCGTCGAGATGCGGCACGGGCGAGAGCACGTAAAAGGCGTCACAGCCCTCCGGCGCCAGCGACGGGTCGGTCGCGGTCGGTCGATGCAGGTAGACGCTGAAGTCGTCCGCCAACACTTTGTTTTTGAAGATGTCGCGGATCAGCCCCTCGTAGCGGGGGCCCATCAGGATGGTGTGGTGACCGACGTCGTCGTAGCGGCGATTGGTGCCGAAATACCAGACGAACAGGCTGTTGGAGTAGCGCGCCTTGGCAAGCTTCTTGTCGGTCCAGCGGCGCCGCGCCGAAGCTGGCAGGAGCTTTTGGTATGTCCACGCACTGTCGGCGTTGGACACGACCACGTCCGCCCGGATCGCCTCGCCGTCCGAGAGCGTCACGCCGGTGGCGCGGCCGTCCTTGACGGTGATGGAGGCCACTTCCTGGTGGTAGCGGACGGCCCCGCCCTGCCCTTCGATCAGGCCGACGAGTCCCTGCACGAGGGCTCCCGTGCCGCCCATGACGAAGTGCACGCCCCACTTGCGCTCGAGGAACGCGATCAGGTGATAGATCGAGGTCGCCTCGAAGGGGCTGCCGCCGATGAACAAGGGGTGGAAGCTCAAGGCGGCGCGCACGCGCTCGTCCTTGACGTGCTTGGAAACGAAGGCGTGGACGCTGCGGTCGGCGCGCAGCCGGATCAGTCCGGGTGCCACCTTCGCCATGTCCCAGAGCGAGCCGAACGGCTTGTCGCCCAACTCCAGAAAGCCGATGCGGAAGATCTCCTCGCTCAACTCCATCAAGCGCTCGTAGCCCGCCACGTCGGCCGGATTGCACTTGGCGACCTCGGCCCGCATCCGCTCGGGGTCGTCGGAGCAGGTGAAGATGGTGCCGTCGGCGAAATGGATCTCGTAGAACGGGTCGAGCTTGACCAGCTTCACGTCGTCCTCGAGCCGCCGGCCGCATAGCTGCCAAAGTTCCTCGAACAGGAACGGCGCGGTGATGATCGTGGGCCCGGCATCGAAGACGAAGCCATCCTGGCGAAACACGTAGGCCCGGCCGCCGGGCGCATCGAGCTTTTCCAGAACGGTGACCCGGTAGCCCTTGGCGCCGAGGCGGATCGCCGCGGCGAGCCCCCCGAAGCCCGAGCCGATGACGACGGCATGCGGCCGTTCGTCGGCGATGCGGGGAGTGTCAACGGGACGTGACGGCGCTTCTGTCAACATGGCTTGACCCTTACACGAGGCCCGCGGACCTGACCAGCCGAACCAAGCGCCAAAAACCCCGGCGAACCAGCCGACTTTCAGGCGTTGGACCAAAGGTGCTGGATGAGGTCCGCGATCCGTGCCGGATCCTCCTCGTGCGCGAGGTGGCCCAACTCGGCCAAGCGTTCGAGCCGCGCGCCGGGCACCACGGCGCGGATGCGCTCGGCCTCGTCCGGGTCGATGGCCTTGTCCTGCTGGCCCACCACCAGCACGAGGGGCACCGGCAGGAGGGCCAGTTCGTCCTCCAGTCCGACGAGGTTCCAACTGGCCATCATGCCGAGGGCGGCGCCGACGTGGGACGGCCGGCGGGCGAGCCGGGCGTAGAGCTCGACACCCGGGCCCGACAGCCGCGAGCCTGTCGCGGCAACGATCCGCTCGGCGCCCCTTCGGCTCATCTGCAAGGCGAAGAAACGCGGCACGACGGGGTTCGTGAAGAGCAGCTTCGCCAAGGGCGAGGCGATCGACCCGGAGGTACCGCCATAGGGGAGGAACGCGCCGTTGAGGCTCACTAGGAGCTTTGGGCGGATGCGCCCGTCGAGGCACATCCGGGCAAGGATGGCCGCGCCTGCCGAATGGCCCACCACGAGGTCCGGCTCGACGTCCAGCGCGTCCAGAAGGGCGCGCAGGCCATCCGCCATCGCCTCCAGGGTCAGCCGGTAGAAGGGCACGGGCTCGCTGAAGCCGTGGCCCGGCAGGTCCATCGCGATGACGCGGAAATGCTCGGCGAGCAGGGGTGCGAGGTCGCGCCAGCTGTGGGTGGCGGCGCCGGTGCCGTGCACCAGCAGCAGGACCGGGCCCTGCCCCATGTCCTGGACGTGCCACGTCGCGCCCATCGCCTCGACGAACCGGCTGAACGCGCGATTGGGCCAATCCTGCCCGTCCCGCTCCCAATTCGGCTGCTCGCCCCGGCAGTACATCGTGGAAGTCCTCCGCTCAGCGCCGACCTTCGAGGACACCGGTCGAGCGCACCGCGGCCGACAGAACGTTCGCATCCGCCCGCGGCAACGCCAGATAGTGCGCGTTCATGGCGGCGGCGAGATCGCGGGCGAGCGGCTCCGGCTTCGCCGAAGTATCGATCAGGAGGCAGGTGATGCCCATCGCCGCCAGCGCCCGCGCGCCCGCGAGCGCGTCCTGGTGAGCGCGGGCCCGTCCGCCGGTTCCGTCGCGGGCGACGTTGGCGCGACCGTCGGTCAAGAGCACCACCACCGGCGTCTGACCGCTCCGGCGGACCTGCTCCGCGAGCAGCATGGCCGCATCGATCGCCGTCGCGACCGGCGTCCCCCCGCCGCCCGGAACGCCGCCAAGGGTCCGCTTGGCACGGGCGAGCGAACGGGTCGGCGGCAGGATCAATTCGGCGAAGGCACCGCGAAACGCGATCACCGCCACCCGATCGCGCCGCACGTAGCAGTCGGCGAGCAGCAATTCGACCGCCCCCTTCGCTTCCGCCAGCCGGTGCAGGGCGGAGGAGCCGGAGGCATCGACCACGAAGATCGCCGTGCTTTCGGTGCGCTGCTTGAAACGGGTGACGCGGAAGTCGTCCTGGCGCACCTCGACCCGGCGCACCGCACGCGGCCGCTCCTGGCGGCGCAGGGGCTGCCAGGGCGAGGCGGCGCGCAACGTTTCGACGAGGTTGAGCCGGGCCCCGGCACGCGGCAGCCCGCGCCGGGTGCCGAGCGGCCGGCCCCGCAGCTTGGAGGCCTGGAAGGCGCCGGCCGTGCCGGTCGAGCGGGCCGAGCGCCGCACGCTCTCCAACCGCAGCATGGCGAGCAGCCCCTCGGGAATGGCGGCCGCGGCCGCGGCCAGGACCATGTCCTCCAGCCGCTGGATCTCCTCGGGCGTCGCTTCCTGTTCCTCGCCGTCCTGGTCGTTCTCGGGCTCGTCCGGCTCCGGCTCCTCCGGTTCCGCCTCGTCGGTCTCGACGAACGGCAGGCGGGTGGCGCGCGGGGCCAGCACGAGCCGTGCCGCGAGGGCCGCATCCTCGGGCTCCAGCGCGTCGCGGCCGTCGAGGGCCGCCGCCGCCCGCGCGACCCTGAGCGCCAGGATCGGCGCACGGACGGAGGCGATACCGAGGGCCAGCGACGCCCCGGCAAGCGCTTCGACCACGGCGTCGTCGGGCCGCACGTCGGCGAGCCGCTGCCGTGCCGCGAGAACGGCCTCGGGGTCGAACTCCAGATCGAGCGCATCGCGCACGGTGAGCCGGTGCAGATCGAGATGGAAGGCCAGACGATCCGCCAGCGCCGGGGAGGCTCGCTCCTCGTCGGTAACGCCCTCGTCGAAGGCCACCACGCCGATCCGCGCCCGCAGACGCAGGGCGAGACCATCGCGCTCCAGCACCACCTCGCCGCGATCCAGGGCCGCACCGAGATGGGCCACGGTCGACGGGCTCGCCCGCTCGGCCATCGCCATCAGGACCAAGCCGCCATCGGCCTCGGCGAGCAGGCCGCGCTCGGCCACGGGCCGGCCCGCCTGCAGGGTGGCCGCGAGGTCGAGGCCGCCGAGGAGACGGTCGTCGGTCACGTGGGCCGGCAAGCGGCGGAGCGCCACGTCTGCCGGCAGCAGCGTCTTCAGGACCTCCAGCCAGCGGTCGCGGACCGGTCCCGGCAGGGCGCGGACCAGCGCCCCGCCGAGCCCGTGCGGGTCGACCGCCGCCAGGGCTGCGGCGAGGCAGGCATCGGCCCAGGGCGAGAGCTGCGGTGCCCGGTCCTCGCTCACGCCGCGAACAGCTCCTCGACGGCGCGCTCGACCCGCGTGGTCGAGCCGGAATCGTCGAGCGGATTGCGCCGCAGGCGATGCCGCAGCGCCGGTGCGGCCACCTTCTGCAAATGGCGGTCCTCCACCGCCTGATCGCCCTCCAGGCTGGCGAGCGCCCGCGCCGCACGGATGAGGGTCAGCTCGCCTCTGAGCCCGTCGGTGCCGAGCGCCATGCAGAGTTCGGCCGCACGCTCCAGCGCCCGGTCGGCCACCTCGATCTCGGCGAGATGCGCCTTGGCCTTTTCCAGTCTGCGCCGCACCTTGGCGTCCTGGCGCTTCCAGTGCTCGATGAACCCGGCCGGATCGCGCTCGAAGGCATCGCGGCGGCGGACCACCTCGATGCGGGTCTTCAGGTCCTCCGGCGTCTTGACCTCCACCGACAGACCGAAGCGGTCGAGCAACTGCGGACGCAACTCGCCTTCCTCGGGGTTGCCGCTACCGATCAGGACGAAGCGCGCCGGGTGGCGAATGCTGACACCTTCCCGCTCGACCACGTTCTCGCCGGAGGCCGCGACGTCGAGCAGGAGGTCGACCAGATGGTCCTCCAGGAGGTTGACCTCGTCGATGTAGAGAAAGCCCCGGTGCGCGCGGGCGAGCAGGCCCGGCTCGAAGGCCTTTTCGCCCTGGGTCAGGGCGCGCTCCAGATCGAGGGCGCCGACCACGCGGTCCTCGGTGGCACCCAGCGGCAGGTCGACCACCGGCACGGCCGCCTTGATCGCCCGCACCGTGCCCTCGCTGCGGGCGGTGCAGTCCTGTGCGCACTGGCTGGCCGGGGCCGTGGGATCGCAGTTGTAGCGGCACCCCTTGACGACCTGCATGGCGGGAAGGAGCGCCGCCAGTCCCCGCACGGCGGTGGACTTGCCGGTGCCGCGGTCGCCGAATACGAGCACGCCGCCGACCGACGGATCGACGGCGGCGATCAGCAGAGCGAGCTTCATCTCGTCCTGGGCGACGATGGCGGAAAACGGAAAGGCCAGCGCCATGATCAGCCGCCACCTCCGGTCGAAGGGGCGAGCGTGGGTCCCATTGGCGCCGTCATCCGATCCTCCCGAGCGAAACGCCGACCTTCCTAGGCGCCTGCCGAGCCCGCTGGAAGGGGGCGTTTTTGCGGAGACGGCAGCCGTCGAGGGGCAGATCAGCCGGCTGCGGTGCCGTTCTGGCGCACCACCAACACCGAGCAGGGCGCGTGGCGCACCACCCGCGCGGCATTGGGCCCGAGCAGGTAGTCCTTCAACTCCGGGCGGTGGGAGCCCATCACGATGCAGTCACAATCGAGCCGCTGCTGCAGCCGCAGGATCTGGTCGTAGACCGAGCCGCGGGCGACATGGCGACGGCAGTCGAGACCTTCGGGCAGGTGCTCTTTGCAGAACGTCTCGAGTTGGGCCTCGACCTCGCGTTGGGCGCGCTGCGCGAACCCCTCGTCGAAGAACGAGCCGACGATCGACATGCCGAAATCGGGGATCACGGTCATGACGTGCAATTCGGCACCGTAGCGTTGCGCGAGGTCTGCCGCCATCGCCAGCGCCCGCCGCTTGCCCGAGGCGGTGGCGAGGTCGACGGGCACGAGGATCGATCGGAACATGGCCGGGCTCCCCTGGGCGGGTCAGAACGCAGGTTGGGTCTTGCGGCGGTTCTGCACCGCGACGACGAGCGCCAAGAGGAGGAAGGCCGGCAGGAAGAACACCTCCTTGGGCAGCCGCTCCGCCTCGACCTGCGCGTAGAGGATACGGACCGGCTCCGCGCCGTAGAAGTCGTATTCGTTGGCCAGGGTCTCGAAATAGGGCGTGCCGGGGAAGGGTTCCTCCAGGATCAGCGTGTCCCCTTCGACGAATACGGTCAGCCCCAGGCGGTCGAGCCGTTCCGCACCGTCGCCGGCTTCGCCGAGCCCGGGCGCGATCGTGGTGCCCCGCACCTGTCCCGTATCGAAGTCCGGTCCTTCGATCCGAAGGCGGATCGTGCCGCCCTCCGGCTGCGCCGCGACGGCTTCGAGGACGGCCGCACCGGTGGTGCGCTCGTAGGGAGCCTGAACGAGGTCCAGCCAGAAGCCCGGACGGAACAGCGTAAAGGCCACGAGCAGCAGTGCCACGATCTCCCAGGCCCGGCATTTGGCGACGAAGTAGCCCTGGGTCGCCGCGGCGAAGCTGAGCATGGCGACGAGTGCCGTGGCGAACACGTAGATCGCTTGCAGCGGCCCCACGTCGATCAGCAGGAGGTCGGTGTTGAAGATGAAGATGAACGGCAGGAGTGCGGTGCGGATGTCGTACATGAACCCCTGCACGCCCGTGCGGATCGGATCGCCGCGGCTGATCGCGGCGGCGGCATAGGCGGCAAGGCCCACGGGCGGCGTGTCGTCGGCGAGGATGCCGAAATAGAAGACGAACATGTGCACCGCGATCAGCGGCACGACGAGGCCGCTCTGCGCGCCGACCGACACGATCACCGGTGCCATCAGCGAGGAGACCACGATGTAGTTGGCGGTGGTCGGCAGGCCCATGCCGAGGATCAGGCTCAAGACGGCCACCAGCACCAGGAGCACCATCAAGTTGCCGCCCGAGATCACCTCGATGACCTGGCCGATGATCTGATGCGCTCCGGTGAGCGAGATGGTGCCGACGATGATGCCGGCCGCCCCGGTCGCCACCCCGATGCCGATCATGTTGCGCGCGCCGAACACGAGGCCGCCAACGAAGTCGTGCCAGCCGCGCACCGCTTGGCCGAGCACGTCGGCCTCGCCGCGAAAGAGGTGCTTGAGCGGGCGGTGGGTGAGCATGACGACGATCATGGCGAGCGTGGCCCAGAATGCGGACAGCGCCGGCGAGAGGCGGTTGAGCGGCCCCGTGTCGACCATCAGGTTCCACACCAGCACGAAGATCGGCAGGCCGAAATAGAGCCCGCCCAACAGCGTCGGGGTGAGGCGTGGCGCCTGCACGACCGGGGCATTCGGGTCGTCGACCTCGAGGTCGGGGAAGCGCGAGGAAAACCACACGAGGGTGACGTAGGCGAGCCCGAGCAGCACGAGCGCCGCGTAGATCGACTGCCCGGGCATGAAGGGTTCGAGGGCGAGGCGCAGCAGGATCACCAGACCGGTGACGACCGCCATCGCCAAAAAGCCCGTGAGGAACAGGAGCAGAATGAGCGGCACGCCGATCGTTCGGCCACGCTTCTCCAGCCCCTTAAGCCCCATCTTCAGGCTTTCCAGGTGCACGATGTAGAGCAGCGCGATGTAGGAGATGACCGCCGGCAGGAAGGCGTGCCGGATCACCTCCAGATACGAAATGCCGACATATTCGACCATGAGGAAAGCGGCCGCCCCCATCACGGGCGGGGTCAGCTGGCCGTTGGTCGACGAGGCGACCTCGACGGCCCCCGCCTTCTCCGCCGGGAAACCGATCC
Source organism: Pseudomonadota bacterium (assembly GCA_048615135.1). Classification (GTDB taxonomy): domain Bacteria; phylum Pseudomonadota; class Alphaproteobacteria; order Geminicoccales; family Geminicoccaceae; genus RECO01. Next base: position 6,752 of record JBMCMJ010000031.1, on the reverse strand, counting down.
GGCGCATCAGGGGAATGGTGAAGGTACCGGTGGTGACCGTGTTGGCGATCGACGAACCCGAGATCATCCCGGTCATCGCCGAGGAGACGACCGCGGCCTTGGCCGGCCCGCCGCGCAGCGATCCGAGAAGCGCGATCGCCACCTTGATGAACCAGTTGCCGCCGCCCGCACGCTCCAGGAGCGCACCGAACAGGACGAACAGGAAGATCATGGTGGTCGAGACGCCGAGAGCGACGCCGAACACGCCCTCCGTCTGCATCCAATAATGCCCCATCGCCTTGCCGAAGGACGCACCACCGTAATTGGTGACTTCGCTCACCCACTCGGACCGCCCCCCGAACAGGGTGAAGCCGAAGAAGATCAGGGCGATGATCGTGAGCGGCAGGCCGAGGGCGCGGTAGACGCAGAGGAGCAGCACGCTCAGCCCGATCGACGCGACGACCAGATCGGTGGTGGTCCAAAGCCCCGGTCGGCGGGCGATCTGGTCGTCGAATACCACCAGATAAAGGCAAGCCGCGACGCCGAGCGCGGCCAGCGCCCAATCGTAGAGCGGCACGTGGTCCCGGGGCGCGCTCCGGGTGAGCGGGAAGGCGAGCGTCGCCAGGACGATGGCAAAGGCGAGGTGCACGTAGCGGGCCTGCGCGACGATGTTGGCGAAATCGCCGAGACCCGTCAGCTGGGCGAGCGTGGTTGGAACGGCCGACGCGATGTAGAGCTGGAAGAGCGACCAGGCGAGGCAAAGCCCGACGATGGCACGGCCCTGCCAGCTGGCCGGTGCCCGCGCACCCGTATCCGCCTGCGCAACGAAATCCTGCGCGTCCATTCCGTTGCCCGCTCGGCTCGCCATCGGCCTTTCCCATCCTCGCTCGAAACGAATCGGAGCGCCCTCGGGCGCTCCGATCCTGTCCTCAGCCCCGCAGAGGGCTTAGCAAAGCATGTGCCGACGTTTACTGCATGAGGTCCAGTTCGCGGTAGGCGCGCTCGGCTCCGGGATGCAGCGGGGCGGAAAGCCCGTCGGAGACCATCTCCTCGACCTTCAGGTTGGCGAAGGCCGGGTGCAGGCCGCGGAAGTCCTCGATGTTCTCCATCACCGCCTTGGCGACGACGTAGACCATCTCCTCCGGCACCCGTTCGTGGGTGACGAAGGTGGCGCCGACGCCGAACGTCGTTACGTCGTCGGGGTTGCCGCGGTAGGTGTCGCCCGGGATCGTGGCGACGCGATAGTACGGCCGCTCCTCGACCAGCTCGTCGATCGGCTCGCCGACCACCGAGACGAGGCGGGCATCACAGGTGGTGACCGCCTCCTCGATCGCCGCCGCCGGGTGACCGACGGTGTAGATCATCGCATCGATATTGCCGTCGCAGAGCTGGCGCGGCATCTCGGCGCCGACGAATTCGGTGGCGAGCGCGAAATCACTCATTTCGATCCCGAACGCCTCCATGACGACCTCCATGGTCGCCCGCTGGCCCGAGCCCGGATTGCCGACGTTGACGCGCTTGCCGACGAGATCCTCGAAGCCCTCGATGTCGGTCTCCGCCCGGACGACCAGCGTGAACGGCTCCGGATGCACGGAGAACACCGCGCGCAAACCCGGCACCGGGTTCTCTTCGAACTGCGACGTGCCGTTGTAGGCGTGATACTGCCAGTCGGACTGGGCGACGCCGAACTCCAGTTCGCCCGCACCGATGGTGTTGAGGTTGTAGACCGAACCGCCGGTCGATTCGACGGCGCAGCGGAAGCCGTGTTCCTGGCGGTCGCGGTTGACGAGGCGGCAGATGGCGCCGCCGGTCGGGTAGTAGACGCCCGTCAGGCCGCCCGTGCCGATCGAGAAGAACTGCTGCTGGGCGTGGGCGGCATCGCCCAAGCCGAGCGCCCCCAGGGCTGCGGCGCCGACGAGGGCGGCGCGAAACGAAGTGGTCATGCGTGTCTCCCGGTCACGTGACTGCGGTGGCCGCAAGCAAGCAGCAGGTTTGCGATCGGTCAAGCGGCCGCCGGGCTCACGCTTCGACGGCGACGGGGCGGGCGACCCTGATCTCGGGACCGTGCCGGCGGAGCCACCAAAGCAGCGCCAAAGCCGGCAAGGCGAACACCGTGGAGGTCACGAAGAACCAGAACCATCCCACCGCATCGGCGTAGAACCCGGAGCCCGGCACGATCACGAACTTGCCGAAAAGTTGCATGAAGGAAGTGAGGAGCGCGTACTGCACGGCGGTGTAGGCGACATTGCAGAGCGCCGAGAGGAAGGCCACGAACACCGCCGTGCCCATGCCGCCCGACAGGTTCTCGATGGCGATGGTGAGGACGAACAAGGGCATCGACGGGCCGCTCAGGGCGAGGACCGCGAACATCAGGTTGGAGGCCGCCATCAGGACGGCCGCCACGGTCATCGACGGGACCAACCCCAGGCGGAAGACGACGACACCGCCGACGATGCCGCCGAGGATGGTCATCCACACGCCGAACAGCTTGGTGACGTCGGCGATCTGGGCGAGGGTGAAGCCGACGTCGACGTAGAACGGGTTGGCGAGCAGGGTGAGCAGCACGTCGCTCGCCTTGTAGACCGAGATCAGCACCAGGATGACGACGGCGGTCCGCACCCCGTGGCGGGCGAAGAAATCGCCGAACGGCTCGACCACGGCGCTCTGCAGCCACGCGCGCACCCCGCGTCCCTGGGCGGGTGCGCGAAAGGAGGAGCCGGGCGGTTCGGAGATGACGAGGACCGTCAGGACGCCGACCAGCACGCAGGCGGCCATCACCGTGTAGGCCGTCGACCAGCCTGCGGTATCCGCGAGCCGCAGCGCCCCCCACGACGCCACGAACATACCGATCCGATAGCCCAGCACGACCACGCCCGCGCCGGCGCCGAGCTTGCTCTCGGGCAGGCTCTCCACCCGGTAGGCGTCGATCACCACGTCCTGGCTGGCGGAGAAAAAGGCGACCAGCAGCGCCATCAGCGCCACCAGGAAGAGGCCGTCCCGCGGGTCGGTCTGGCCGAGGCCCCAGATGGCGAGGATGAGACCGGCCTGGGCCGCGAGCATCCACCCCCGCCGCCGGCCGAACCACGTGGTCAAAGGCGGCAGCGGCAGCCGGTCCATGAACGGCGCCCAGGCGAACTTGAAGGTGTAGGGCGCGAACACGAACGCGAACAGGCCGATCGCCGAGCGGCTGACCTCGGCCTCGCGCAGCCACGTACTGAGCGTGCTCGCCACCAACAAAATGGGCAGGCCGGAGGCGAAGCCGAGGAACAGGATCGCCACGACGCGGCGGTCGGCATAAACCGCGAAGCCGTCCCGCCAGCGGCTCCAGCGATCGGCGATCGGCATGCCCAGCGCGCTCAATCGGGCTCTCCCCCCACCTCGACGGCGTCACCCGGCGCCAGCGCGGCCGACGGCGCAACCTCGAACCGGTGCGCCCCCCGCCGAACACGCAGCAACTCGGCGCCCCGGCCGATGGCGCCGCCGGCGCGTTCGACCGCGGACTTCACGGTCGAGCCGGGCACGAAGACCTGTGGCCCAGGCCGGAGGACGCGCCCGACGACGAAGACCGGCCGAAAGGCAGGGACTTCGATCTCCGCCACAGGTTCCCGCAGAAAGCCATCGGCGAAGGCCGCCACAAGTTGCACGCGCAGGTCCGCCGGCGCGACCCGGTAGGCGTCGACGCGACCGATCAACGGCATCTCGAAGGTGCCGTCGCGGTCCAACTCGTACGTACCGGAGAGGTCCGGCTGCCCGCGAATGTCGACGCGGACGCGTTCACCGGGCAACAGGCGATGCGTGGCACCACCCCCTTCCGCGGCAAGCGGCGTTCCCGCCGATAGCGCGAGCCAAGTCCCGAACGTCGCCGCGAGCCATCTGCACGGCTGCGCGCCCGCACGCGTCATGCCTCAATATCGGCCGACGACGGTGAAAAAGACGCGGTTACTCCTGTATTCGCGGAAAGTCGTGTCCGACATACGCTCGGTATACTGATAGCCCGCCTGCAACGAAACGTGGCGATTGACGGAATAACCGCTGGACAGGCCGGCGGTGAGCGTCTCGTCGAGGCGGTCGCTGTCGACGAACGACTCGCGATCGTATCCGACGTTGGCGCCTATGGTGATCTGCCGCGAGAGCGCATGGCTCAGGGACGTGCTGATCGTCGTCACCTGACTGCCAGCGGACGCCGCCGAGTCACTCGCCTCGAACGCCTGCGAGCCGGAAATGCCGAGCGAGGTGCGCGGCGTCAACGTCCAATCAAGGCCGATGTTGAACGCGAAACCGGTCTGCGCGCTCGTCCGGGGATCATCGAACCGGGTATGGTCGACACCGAAGGAGACTTCGCCGGCGACGCGGCGATCGAGATCGACCGCGGTCCCGACCTGCAGACCGAATGCCTGCTGGTCGCGGTCGCGCCCGGGAATCTCGTCGAACTCGGAGATCCGATGGTTCAGCTGCACGAAGGCATCGATTTGCCGGTCGAGGCGATAACCCACCCGCAGCGCATGATTCAAGCGGGTAACGTCGCGGCCGGCATTGACGTTTGTGGTGACGAGGGCGCCGGTGTTCGGGTTGACGACGGATCGCAGGACTTCCTGGTATTCGGTTCGCGTGACGCCCGCGTTGTAGCGAACGAAGGTCCGCGGGAAGTCCTGCGTCAGTGCGATGCTCGCCCGGAATCGATCGTAGGTCGTGGTTTCGCTGAAGGTACGGCGATCGGGATCGCTCGCGGATTCGTGGAGATTGTCGTAGCCTACCAGGGCGTTGACCGCGAACGTGCGCGACTTGTCCCAGCGAAACCCGCTTTCGACCGTCCAGTCGTTGTAGTCGAGGTTGTCGCGTTCCTGGTAACGCCCCAGGTTGGCGCGTCCGTTCACGAAAAACCGATGCCGCCGCGCATTGGTCTGCATACGGACCTGCGGGCTCACGAGGTAGACGACGTCGCCTTCCTTGGCCAAACCGAACTGCGGAAGGCCACCTTCGGGGACGGCGTTGATGTTGTCGTCGTAGCTGACGCTCGCGCTGACTTGGGGCAGAACGTCGACTGCCCCGAGCCGCAGGCCCCGGTCCTGACCGAGTGTCGGCGGTGAGCCCAGCAGAAGCACGACCGTCGCGATGCCGGCGAAGGCGCGCGCACCGGATCGCCTCCACCGTGCATCGATCATGACGCCCATCCGAATGTCTCTTGCCATCAATCGCTTCGTGACTGTTCCTAACCCAGTTTCTCTCGCTTGACCAAGCGGAAAGGTCGAGGATGGCCGTGCTGTGGCCCTCGACGATCGACGGAGGCGCTTTCGATGTTCCGGCTCTCGCGTCTGTGGCAGAGACGGCTACGCGGCGCAACGCATGGTTTCGTACCGCGACGCCTGGGCGAGGGCCTGCGCGTCTACGCGGTCGGCGATGTCCACGGACGGCTGGACCTGCTGTTGCGTCTGGAGGCGTCGATCGTCGACGATGCGCACCGCCGCCCACCGGGCGAAGCCTGTCGCATCGTCATGCTGGGCGACTATGTCGACCGGGGACCCGACACCCGCCGCGTTCTCGATCACCTGCTCGGGCCGCCGCCCGACGGCTTCGACCGACATCTGCTCTGCGGCAACCATGACTGGTGGCTGCGCCGCTTCGTCGACGACGCCGGCCCGGCGATGCCCTGGCTGATCTCCGGTGCCGATGCGGTCATGCGCAGCTACGGCGTCCATGTCGACGTCCGGCCCGACGACGAAGCCTCGCTCGACGCGCTGCGCCGCCAGTTGCATCGACGCATGCCGGCTGCCCATCGGCGCCTGCTGCGCGGTCTCGTCTTCTCCCTGCAACTGGGGGATTATCTTTTCGTCCATGCCGGGATTCGCCCGGGCCTTGCATTGGCGCAGCAGGACCCGCACGATCTGATGTTCATACGGGAGCCGTTCCTGAGTGACCGCCGCGACCACGGCGTTGTCGTCGTCCATGGCCACACGGTGACGCCGGAGCCGGTCGTCGCGGCGAACCGTATCGGCATCGACACCGGCGCCTATCGGACGGGGATTCTGACGGCCGTGGTCATCGACGACACCGGGATCCGGTTTCTTGCGACGGCTCCTTGAGGAGCCCGGACGTCCGAGGAGTTGACCGATCGCGTTGCCCACCTTTCGCGTAGGCCTCCGGGTCCTTCGCGCCGCCCTGCCGGCCCTGCTCGTCGTCGCGTGCACGTCGACCGACCGCACGGCATTGGATCGCGAGGCCGCCGCGGTGCGGACGGGCGAACCGATCGCCTACGAGGTCGTCATCCAGGACGATCTCGACGAGGAGTTGCATGCATTCCTGCTGGCAGTCAGCGAGGCCCAGGCCGGCCGCGACAGCCCGCCGACGTCGATGCTGGCCCTGCGGCGCCGAGCCAACGAAGATGCGGACCGCCTGACCCGCGCCCTCCACTCGGAGGGCTATTACGACGCTTCGGTCGATGCCGCCGTGACACCCCCGACGGCGCAGACGCAGGAAACACCCGCGGCCCCTGCCATCCTCGACTTCACCGTCGAGAAGGGCGAGCGTTACCGGTTCGCGGACCTGAGGATCGAACCCATCGACCCGCCCGCCGGCTATGCGCCGCCGGCGCCCGAAAACCTCGGGCTCGAGCCGGGTGCGCCCGCCCGTGCGGAGGTCGTCTTGGAGGCGCTCGCCACGCTGGAGCGACGGGCGCTGGAAGCGGGCCACGCCTATGCCACGCTCGGCGAGGATACCATCGTCATCGACCGCGAACGCCGCACGATGGACGTGACGCTGCGCATCGAGCCGGGGCA
>JBMCMJ010000030.1:0-15996 GCA_048615135.1 Pseudomonadota bacterium | reverse complement strand
GCGACGCCAGTGACGCAGGCAGGCGATCTGGTGGTCGTGGAGCGGATCGAGCGCCCGGGCGCGCCGGTCGATCACCCGCTGGGTGCGCGCCCGCACCCGGGCCAGCGGCGCGCCGTAGATGGCCTCCAGCATCCGCCCGGTGCGCGCATGCTCCGCCAGCACCGTCTCGAGGAAGGTCCGGCGCAGGTCCTCCTCCTCGACGAGGGCCGCGTAGCGGCGCATCACGTCGGGCGAAGCCGTGGCCCAGGCGGTGGCGGCGTTGCTCACCAGATAGTGCCAGGGCTCCCAGCGATCGGCCTCGCTCTTGGCCCGGACCAATGCCGCCATGGCGTCGGCATCGGCGCCGCCGAGCGCCTCCAGGGCGCTGCCGAGCCCGAACCAGCCCGGCAGCTGGAACCGGGCCTGGCTCCAGGCGAACACCCAGGGAATGGCGCGCAGGTCGGCGAGCGTGCGCTCGCCCGTGCGACGGGCCGGACGCGAGCCGATACGGCTCTGCTCGATCGCATCGATCGGCGTCGCCTGCTCGAAGAATCGGATGAAGCCGGGTGCGGCGACCAGGGCGCGATAGGTCTCGCGGCTGGCGTCGGCCAGTCGATCCATCGCCCCGTGCAGAACGGGCGGAACCGGCCGTGGCGGGCGGCGTCCCTCCAGGGTGGCGGTGAGCGTGCCGGCGACGAGCAGCTCCAGGTGATGCGCCGCGGTGACGCGGTTGGCGTATTTCTGGGCGATGGTTTCCCCCTGCTCGGTGAGGCGGAGCGCACCGTCGACCGAGCCCGGCGGCAGGGCGCGCAGAAAGCGGTGGGTCGGCCCCGCCCCTCGGCCGATCGTGCCGCCGCGGCCGTGGAAGAAGCAAAGGCGCACCCCGCGCGTGCGGGCCACCTCGACCAGTGCGCGCTGCGCCCGTTGCAGCGCCCAGAAGCTGGCGACGATGCCGCCGTCCTTGCCGCTGTCGCTGTAGCCGATCATCACCTGCTGGAGGAGCTCGGCGCGCCCTGCGCTCGCGGCCTGGCGCGCGACCGAACGCTGCACCAGCGGCTCGTCCAGATATGCTGCGAGGATGTCGGGCGCGCGCACCAGATCGTCGATGGTCTCGAACAGCGGTACCACCGGCAGCGGCAGCCAGGGGCCATCAACATCGCGTTGCAGCAGGCCCGCCTCGCGCGCCAGCGCGTAGACGGCAAAGAGATCGGCGGGGCCGCGGGTCATGCTGACGATCAGAGCGCCGAGACCCGAGACCCCGCGCGCGCGGACGTGGCGGGCCAACACCGCGAGCACGCCCACCGCATCGTCGGCCTCCCCCGCCAGGGGCTGGCCGGGCATCACGAAGGGCCGCGGATGCGCGAGTTCGTCGAGCAGGAATGCGCGCCGGCGCGGCTCGTCCCACCGGGCGAACGAAGCGCCATCCGGCACGCCCGCGCTGTCGAGAAGATGGGCCAGGGCCCGGTCGTGGAAGGCGCTGTTCTGGCGCACGTCGAGGACCGCCAGATGGAAACCGAAGGTGGCGAGGTGGCGGCGCAGCGGTGCGACGTCCTCGCGGGCGAGCCGGTCGGCACCGACCGCGGCGAGCGCTGCCGCGAGCCGGGCTAGGTCGGCGTCCAGCGCATCGGGCGAGGTGTAGGCGGCGGGAGACGGCGCCGCCTCGGCGGGCGGCAGGCTCGCGCGCATGAGGTTGACGGCCTGGCGGAAGAGCTCGTCCGGGTTGCGCACCAGGGCTTCGCGGCCGGCCTCCCCCAGCTCCGCGGCGCGCTGCTCCACCCAGGCGCGAAACTCGGCCGGCGGGGCGGTCAGGTGATCGGACAGGCTCGACCGGGCGGCGAGTTCGGCCAGTCGGCGATCGATCAGCTCGAGCGCCTCGCGACGGAACAAAACGAGCGTCTCGGCGGTCGTGGCGGCGGTGACGAAGGGATGGCCGTCGCGGTCCCCGCCCACCCAGGAGCCGAAGCCGAGCGGCGCGAGCGGCCCCGCTTCGGCGAGCGCGTCCTCGGCAAGGCCCGCCCGGCGCCAAGCAGCGGCGAGGCGCCGCTCGACCCAAGGTAATGCCGTCGGGAAGACCTCGGTGAGATAGTGCAGGACGTTGCGCCGCTCGTCGGCGACCGAGGGCTTTTCCAGATAGATCTCGCCGGTCCGCCAGAGCCGCTCCAGGCAGGCCCGCACCTCGGCCTCGAGCGCGCTGCGCTCGGCGGGCGTCCACATGGTGTTCTCGAGTTCGACGATCAGCCGGTAGAGTGCTCGGTGGTGATGCAGTACCGACTGCCGCTTGGCCTCGGTGGGATGCGCGGTGAGCACCGGCTCGATCCGCACGTCGGCCAGGGTTCGCGCCAGGGTTTCGGCCGTCACCCCTTCCCGGCGCAGCCTCGCGAAATGCTGGTCGAACGAGCCCGCATCCGCCGCGAGTGCCTCCGCCCGCTCGGCATCGCGCCGGGCCTGGGCAACCGCGTTCTCCTCGGCCTGGTGGAGCAGCTGGAACGCGATCGACCAAGCCTGCGCGGCGCGCTCGGCGCGGGTCTCGGGCCAGTCCGTGGTGAGGGCCGTCTCGCCGCGCAGCTCGGGCCAGGGCAGGGCCCGGGCGATCTCGGTCTCGCCGAGGCTGCGCAGGACCGCCGCGAAGGCGGTCATGAGAAAACCCAGCGTCTGCTCGACCTTGTCCATTGGTACGGGCTCCGTCACGTCAGCAGGCCCTCCATCTAGCGCGAATGGCGTCGGGCGTTGCAACCGGACCAATCTCCGAGCCGGATCAGTTCACTTTGGAATCAGTACAAACAAAAACCAGCTGTGGTTCAAGATTGGACAAATTAAAATTCATACAATATTTTTACTTGCAACATGTGAAAGCACGCCGCAACTAGCGCACCGTGATTGCCGCCCGAGCGACGAAGCGGGCGGCAGACAAGCGAAACGAGCTGGGAGAGCCCGATGTCGACCCCCACCCTCACGCGCCGCCGTCTGTTGGCCGGCTCGGCCGTGCTCGCGGGCACGGTTGCCGCGCCGAGCATCCTTCGTGCCCAGTCGGGTGGCACGCTGAACCTCTATTCGTCGCGCCACTACGACACCGACGAGGCGCTCTACGAAGGCTTCGAGCGGCTCGCCGGGGTGCGGATCAGCCGGGTCGACGCCGGCCCCGACGAACTGCTCGAGCGGCTCGCCAACGAGGGGAGCAACACGCCGGCCGACGTCCTGATCACGGTCGATGCCGGACGGCTCGAGCGCGCCGCCCAGCGCGAGCTGCTGCAGCCGGTCGACTCGGCGGTGCTGAACGAGCGGATCCCGGCCAACCTGCGCGATCCCGACGGCCACTGGTACGGCGTGTCGACCCGCGCGCGGGTCATCATGTACGCCAAGGACCGGGTCGATCCGAGCACCATCTCGACCTACGAGGAGCTCGCGGATTCGCGTTGGGAGGGCCGCGTGCTGACGCGTTCGTCGAGCAACATCTACAGCCAGTCCTTGACCGGCTCGATCCTCGCGGCGAACGGCCCCGAGGCGACGCTCGAGTGGTGCGAGGGTCTGGTCGCCAACTTTGCCCGCAGCCCGCGCGGCGGCGACACCGACCAGATCAAGGCGGTGGCGGCCGGCGAGGGTGATCTCGCCATCTCCAACACCTACTATCTCGGCCGTCTGATGCGTTCGGAAAACGAAGAAGACCGTGAGATCGCGGCGCAGATCGGGGTGATCTTCCCCAACCAGGACGGCCGCGGCACCCACGTCAACATCTCCGGCGCCGGCATCACCCGGCACAGCCCGAACCCGGACCTGGCCCGTGCTTTCCTGGAATATCTGGCCAGCGACGAAGCCCAGTTCTACTTTGCCGACGGCAACAACGAGTACCCGGTCGTGCCGGGCGTCGAGTGGCCCGAGACGATGCAGTCGCTCGGCACGTTCGAGGCCGACGAGCTGAACGCCCGGGTGTTCGCCCGCAACAACGCCGAGGCGCTGCGGATCATGGATCGCGCCGGTTGGACCTGAGACGCCGGGGGGCGGCAGCTGCCGCCCCCCGCCTGCCCTTTTTGCCTCGCACGAGCGCGCTCACCCTGGTGAGCGCGCTCGTCGCGTTCGTCGTCGTCGTGCCGATCCTGACGGTTGCCGCCAGCCTCGTCGCCGGACCGGGCGAGGCCCTGCGCCACGTCATCGAGACACGGCTCGCCGACGTGCTGCGCAACACCGTCCTGATGGCGCTCTTCGTCGGCGGTGGTGCGGCGCTGATCGGGGTCGCTACCGCGTGGCTGGTCGCCCGCTGCCGCTTTCCGGGTGCCCGCCAGTTCGCCTGGCTGCTCGTCCTGCCCCTGGCGATGCCCGCCTTCATCATCGGTTACGCCTACACCGACGCACTCGCCTTCGCCGGCCCCCTGCAGACCGCACTCCGCGACACCTTCGGCTGGGGGCGCGACGACTACTGGTTTCCGGATGTCCACTCGGTGGGCGGGGTGAGCCTGATGCTCGTCCTCGTGCTCTACCCCTATGTCTACCTGACGACGCGGGTCGCGTTCGCCGAGCCGAGCCAACAGGCGCTCGACGTCGCCCGCTCGCTCGGCCAGGGACCCTGGCGGGTGTTCTGGCACGTCGCCCTGCCGCTCGCCCGGCCGGCGATCGTCGCCGGTACCGTGCTGGTGCTGATGGAAGCGCTCGCCGACTTCGCCACCGTGCAGTATTTCGGCATCCACACCTTCACCACGACGATCTACCGCACGTGGTTCGGCATGGGCGACAGGATCGCCGCCGCTCAGCTCGCGAGCGGGCTGCTGGTGGTGGTCCTGCTGCTGGTCTGGCTGGAGCGCAGCGCGCGGGGCCGGCGGCGCTTTCATCGGCGCAGCGGCGGAACCGCCCCTGCAGCCCATCAGCTGCACGGCTGGCGGGCGGGGCTCGCATTCCTCGCCTGCGCCCTGCCGGTGACGCTCGGCTTCCTGCTGCCGGTGGCCCTGCTCGTCCGGCTTCATCTGCGCGGCGGCGACGCGCTGCTCGGCGGCGCGTTTTGGGACTACGCCGGAAACTCGCTGATCCTCGCCGTGCTGGCGAGCGTCCTCGTGGTCCTCGTGGCGGTTTTGCTCGCCTACGCGCTCCGCTGGGCGGAAACCCCGCTCGTCCGCCCGCTGGTCCGGCTCGCCAGCATCGGCTACGCGATCCCCGGCACGGTCGTGGCCGTCGGCCTCCTGGTTCCGCTCGCCGCCATCGATCACGCGGTCGACGGCTGGATGCGCCAAGCCTTCGGCATCAACACCGGCCTCGTGCTGAGCGGCACGATGGTGGCGCTGCTCTACGCCTATCTGGTGCGGTTTTTGGCCATCGCCCAGCAGGGGATCGAGGCGGGCTTCGCGGGCATCCCCACCTCGATGGACGACGCGGCCCGGCTGCTCGGCACCCGCGGCTTCGGCATCGTCGCCCGGGTGCATGTCCCGCTCTTGCGCCGCTCGCTCTGGACGGCCGCCCTCATCGTGTTCGTCGACGTGATCAAGGAGTTGCCGGCCACCTTGATCATCCGGCCGTTCGATTTCGACACCCTGGCGATCCGGGTCTACCAGCTCGCCTCCGACGAGCGGCTCAGCGAGGCCGCGACCGGCTCTTTGGCGATCGTCCTGGTCGGCCTGTTGCCCGTGCTCGTGGTCACGCGCCTCACCCGGCTTCGAGCGGCGCCGACGAACCTTCCGGCCGTCGCGCCAACAGCTCGCGCAGGAGCGGATTAGGAAAGCGCCGCTCGAGCGTGAGGGCGAAGAAGCCCTCGCGCAGATCCGGCAGGCGGGCCGCCTCCACGAGACTGCCCGAGGCCAGTTCGTCCGCCACGACGATCGGCGGGACCACGGCCAGCCCCGCATCCGCCCGCGCCAACAGGCGCAGCATCGCCATGTCGTCCACCTCGGCCGCGATCCGGCAACGCACCCCCAGCCGGTCGACCAGCGCGTCGAAGTCCCGCCGGATGCCCGTCTCGGCGCTCGGCAGCAGGAGGGGCTCCTCGGCGAGCAATGCTTCGAGCGAGCGCCGCAGGGCGAGCCGGGCCGGGGTGCCGACGAGGCTGACCGGCTGCTCGGCGATCGCCCGGGCGATCCACGGGCTCGCGGCATCCCGCTGCGGCAGCGTGTCGGTCAGGACGACATCCAGCTGCAGCGCCTCCAGCCGGCGCAAGAGATCGCCGAGCCCACCCGAGCGCAGCACGAGTTCCACGTCCGGAGCACCCAGGAGCGGCGCCAGGAAGGTGAGCTGGAAGTTGCGCGAGAGCGTGGCGAGCGCACCGACCCGCACCACCTGCCGGGCCGCGCCGCCCCGCTCGCGCAGCGTCGCGACCAGCTCGTTGCCCGTGCGGAAGATCGCATCCGCACGGTCGAGCGCGATCCGCCCGGCCTCGGTCAGGACGAGTTGCTTGCCGCGCCGCTCGAACAGCGCTTGGCCCAGCTGCGCCTCGAGCTTCTGGATCTGCACCGACAGGGCGGAGGCGGCGACGTTCAGCCGGGCGGCGGCGCGCGTCAGGTTTCCCTCGTGGGCCACCTCGCGGAAATAGCGCAGGTGGGCGTAGTTCAGGTGCGCCATCAGTCTGTTCGCTTCGATAGAACGATACGTTTCAAACGTTGAATTTCGTAGATGAATTCGGGGCTGATACCAAGGTCGGAAATTCGCTTCGTGGAGGGAGAGACCATGCCCCCGATTTTGGCCCTCGTGCCGTTGTTGATCCCGCTCGCCCTGTTCGCCGCGTTCGTGGCGGGGCTGCGCGAGCCGGGCCGGCGTCCCGGCACCGTGCTCGCCGCCTGCCAGACGGCGACCTTGGCGAGCCTCGCTTTGGCCGTCCTCGCCGGCCTTGCCGTCGCCTTCTTCGGACCGGCGACGAGCCCGCTGCTCGGGGTGGGCGAGATCGGCCTGTCGCTGCGCCTCGACGCGCTGAGCGCCGTGATGCTGGCGCTGGTCACCTTCGTCGGCGTGATCGTCGTCCGCTTCAGCCGCAACTACCTGGACGGCGACGACCGCCAGGGTGCGTTCATGGGCGGGCTCTGTCTCACCCTCGCCGCGGTCTCGCTGCTGATCCTCTCGGGCAACCTCTACGTCTTCGTGTTCGCCTGGATCGCCACGAGCCTCGCCCTGCAGCGCCTGCTGCTCTTCTACGGCAACCGGCCGAACGCGCGGGTCGCCGGGCGCAAGAAGTTCGTCGTGGCCCGGCTCGGCGACGTGCTGGTGATCGCCGCGGCCGTCCTGCTCGCCCAGGGCTTCGCCACCACCGACATCGCCGCCATCCTGGAGGCGGCACGCGACGCGGCGGCGACCGGCGAGGTGCCGCCCGGCATCGGCACGGCGACGCTCCTCGTGGCGCTGGCGGCACTGTTGAAGTCGGCGCAGTTTCCCACCCACGGCTGGCTCGCCGAGGTGATGGAGACGCCCACGCCGGTCTCCGCCCTGCTCCATGCGGGCATCATCAACGCCGGCGGCTTTTTGGTGGTGCGCTTCGCCGACGTGATGCTGTTGAGCCTCTCGTCGCTGCACGTCCTGGCCATCGTCGGCGGGTTCACCGCGCTGTTCGGCTCGATCGTCATGCTGACCCAGACCAGCGTGAAGGTGGCGCTCGCCTATTCCACGGTGGCGCAGATGGGCTTCATGCTCCTGCAGTGCGGCCTCGGCGCGTTCACCGCCGCGGTACTGCACATCGTCGCCCACTCGCTCTACAAGGCGCACGCCTTCCTCTCGTCCGGCAGCATCATCGATCTCGCCCGCGCGTCCTGGGTGCCCAAGGCCGAGACCCGCTCGCGGGCGCTGATCCTGGCGGCGAGCGTCGCGGCGGCCCTGGTGATCTTCGTCGGGACCGGTGCGGTGGTCGGCTTCGAGATCGCCCAGAAGCCCGCGATCGTGGCGCTCGGCGCGATCCTCGTCATGGGGCTCACCCTGTTGCTCGCCCAGGCGCTCGAAGGCCGGCCGAACGGCTACGTCGTCGGCCGCTCGGCGCTGACCGCGGCGGCCGTGGCCCTCGTCTATTTCGGCCTGCAGAGCGGTGCCGAGTTCGTCCTCGCCGGTGCCGTGCCGCTCGCCACCCTCGCCGATCCGCTCACCCTGGTGGTCATGGCCCTGGTGCTGGTGATGTTCGGCGCGCTCACGGCCCTGCAGATCCTCGCCCCCTACAAGGCCGACGCGCCCCGCTGGCGGGCCGCCTACGTGGCCATCCAGAACGGCTTCTACGCCAATGCCTGGTTCAACCGCCTGGTCGGTGCCCTGCGCCGGCCGGCCGCCGTCCGCCCCTGAGCCCTACCTCGCAGGAGACATCGACATGAGCCCGAAGACCGCCTTCGCCAAGGCCGAGCAGGCCCTCGACCGGGCGGGCCGCAAGGTGGCCCCGGTCTGGCCGCTCGCGCATTTCGTCGCGGTGAACCCCTATTTCGGCATCGCTGATCGGACCTTCGCCGAGGGTGCGCTGACCATGGCCCGTGCTGCCGGCGCCCGCACCACGATGGACCGCGCGTTCTACGCCGAGGCCCTGCGGGCCGGCCGGATCACCGACGTCGACCTCGAAGCAGCACTGGCCGAACTGCCGGACCTCGCCCTCGACGTCGCGGCGCTGCGGAAGGCCGCGACCACCGACCGGTCGGCGTCCCCCGCGACCGACCCGACCGTCGCCGACGTGGCGGCCGGGGTCACCCGGCGCGACTGGCCGCGGCTGGTCGTCGAGAGCGTCTCCTTCTGGGCCGCCGGCTATTTCGACGACGGGCTCGCCTCGTGGCCGGCGCCCGGCCAGAGCCTCGACCCGTTCGCCGCCTGGCGGGCCGAGGCGGCCCTCGACCGCACGCCCGAGATCATGGGTGTGACGGGCTTTCGCGCCTTCGTGAACGGGCTCCCCGACGAATGGCGGGAAGCGGCCGCCATCCTGCTCGACCGGCTCGCCGTGCCGGAGGACGGGCTGGATGCCTATCTGCACCGGCTCGCCATGAGCGTCGGCGGCTGGTCGGCCTATGCCCGCTATCGGGTTTGGCAGAGCGAGCTCTACGGCCGGAGCGACGACACCCTCGAGGCCTTCCTCGTGGTCCGGCTCGCCTGGGACGCGGCCCTCCTGCAGGCCTTGCGCGGGGCCCGCGTGGCCCACGCCTGGGACGAGGCCAAGCCGCGCCTCGCCGCGCCGCCGGCACGGAGCGAGCGCACCGCCGCCCTGATCGACGTCGCCCTGCAGACCGCCTACGAAAAGGCGTGGCAGCGCACCTTCGTCGCGAGCTTCGAGACCCCGGCGCCCGACGCGGTGCCCGCACGCAAGGCCGTCCAGGCGGCGTTCTGCATCGACGTGCGCTCGGAGGTCTTCCGCCGCGCCCTCGAGGGGACCAGCGACGACGTCGAGACCATCGGCTTTGCCGGCTTCTTCGGCTTTCCGATCGAATACGTGCCGCTCGGGCAGACCCATGGCGGCGCGCAGTGCCCGGTCCTGCTCACCCCCAAATTCACCGTCCGCGAGGCGGTGAAGGGGGCCGACGCGATCGAGGAAACCGAACTTTTGGGCCTGCGGATGCTCCGTCGGCGGGCCTTCAAGGCCTGGAAGGCCTTCAAGCGCGAGGCGGTCTCGTCCTTCGCCTTCGTCGAGACGCTGGGGCTCGGCTTCGGCGCCAAGCTGGTGAGCGACAGCCTCGGGCTCACCCGGCCGGTGGCCCACCCCTCGGCGGATCACCTCGACAAGGCGGTGGTCGACCGCCTGGCACCGACGCTCGAGCCCGAGCAGTTGGCCGAGCGGGTCATCGGCTTTCCCGCGCCGGAACGGCTCGCCATGGCGAAGGCGGTGCTGGGCGCGATGTCGATGACCGAGGGCTTCGCGCGGCTGGTGGTGCTGGCCGGGCACGGCTCGACCACCGTCAACAACCCGCACGCCACCGGTCTCGACTGCGGCGCGTGCGGCGGCCACACCGGCGAGGCCAACGCCCGGGTGGCGGCCTTCGTCCTCAACGATTCGGGTGTCCGCGCGGGCCTGCGTGCCGACGGCCTCGACATCCCGCATGACACCTGGTTCGTGGCGGCGCTGCACGACACCACCACCGACGAGGTCGCCCTCTTCGACACCGAATTCGTGCCCGCCAGCCATGCGGCCGATCTCCAGCATCTGGGCGAATTGCTCGCGGCCGCCGGCAAGCGGGCGCGGGCCGAGCGGGCAGCCCTGCTCCACCTCGCCCCGGGGGCCGAGATCGACGAGGCGGTCAGGCAGCGCAGCCGGGACTGGAGCCAGGTGCGGCCCGAATGGGGCCTTGCCGGCTGCCGGGCGTTCGTTGCCGCACCGCGTCGGCGCACGACCGGCCTATCCCTCGACGGCCGGGCCTTTCTCCACTCCTACGAGTGGCAGAAGGACGAGGGCTTCGGCGTGCTGGAGCTGATCATGACGGCGCCGATGGTCGTCGCGAGCTGGATCAGCCTCCAATACTACGGCTCGACCGTCGCCAACGAGGTGTTCGGCAGCGGCAACAAGGTGCTGCACAACGTGACGGGCAATCTCGGCGTCCTCGAGGGCAATGGCGGCGACCTCCGGGTCGGCCTCCCCTGGCAGTCGGTGCACGACGGCGAGCGGCTGATCCACGAGCCGCTGCGGCTCAACGTGGTGATCGAGGCCCCGATCGAGGCCATGAACGCCGTCATCGCCAAGCACGAGATGGTCCGCCAACTGGTCGACAATGGCTGGCTGCACCTGTTCGCCATGGACGGGAGCGGGCGGATCGCGCAGCGCTATGTCGGCGGGCTCGACTGGGAGCCGATCGCGCCGTCGGTCCAGCGGCTCGCGGCCTGAGGCGGGCGCCGGCGGCGGGGCACCCCCGTCGCCGGCGCCGGGTTCAGGCGGGGACGGCTCGGGTGAGCCAGGCGACCAGCCGGCCCCGCACCGCATCGAGGTGCGCCTGCATCCGCCGGCGGGAGAGATCCGGGTCGCTGCCGGCCAGCGCCTCCAGCACGGCCAGATGCTCCCGGCCCTGCTCGACGAACGACGCCGGCATCCGCGGCGCGTGGCACATCCGGCCCTTGCGGCGCAGGTCGGCGATCATCCCCTCCAGGAGCGGCTGGCCCGCCGCCTCGGCGACCACGTCATGAAAGTGGTCATCGTGCCGCCAGAAACGCTCGAAGTCGGCGCACGTCCCGGCGGCAAAGACCCGTGCTTCCTCCGCCAGGGCGCCGAGCACCGCGGGCGATGCCCGCCCGGTCGCCAACGCGGCCGCCTCGGCCTCGAGGGCCCGGCGCACGGTAAGGATCTGCAACAGGTCGTCGATCGAGAAGCGGCGGATGACCACGGCACCGTTGGCCAGCCGCTCGACCAGCCCCTCGCCCTCCAGCCGGCTCAGCGCCCCGCGCAGCGGCGTGCGCGAGACCCCGAGCAGCCCGGCCATGCGCCGCTCGGTCAGGACGGTGCCGGGCGGCAGCCCCCCTTCGAGGATCCGGCTGCGGAGGTTCTGGTAGGTTCGTTCGGAAACGTTCGGCCGATCGGGCCCGGTGGCGACGACGGCGAGCGTGGACTGTTGAGGCATGGCTGACCCACGGATCGGTTATGTTGAATGGGATATAGCAGGTATGCCGCAATGTTGAAGCCGGACGAGTCTTTCGTCCAGCCCTTCCGCCGCGCCCGTCGCTGCATGCAGGTACCACCTTGACCACGGCGGCACCTCCGGCCTCCATCGGCGCGGGCGCTCCCTCGGCGCCGTCCCCCCCCTCGCGCAGCAGGATCCGGCATGATGCGTCTCCACAACAAGATCGCCGTCGTCACCGGCGGCTCCTCCGGCATCGGCCGGGCGATCGCGCGGCTGTTCGCCCGCGAGGGTGCGACCGTCGTGATCGGCGACGTCACGACCGAGGTCCTCGAGGGCGGCGCGCCAACGGCCGAGGTCATTACCAACGACGGCGGAACGGCACGGTTCCAACACTGCGACGTCTCGAAGTGGGCGGACGTCGATGCCCTGGTCGGCGCTGCCGTGGCGGAGTTCGGCCGGCTCGACGTCATGGTCAACAACGCCGCCATCCGCGGCGCCGGCGGCCGGCTGCTCGACACCACCGAGGAGGACTGGGACCGGGTCATGGCGGTCAACGCCAAGGGCGTGTTTCTCGGCTGCAAGCGGGCGGTCCAGCAGATGCTGACGCAACCGGTCGTGGGCGATGCGCGCGGGCGGATCGTCAACATCTCCTCGCAGCACGGCATGGTCTGCTCGCCCGCGAAGATCGCCTACGGCACCGGCAAGGCGGCCGTCGTCTATCTCACCCGGCAGATCGCGGTCGACTACGCCAAGGACCACATCGTCTGCAACGCCGTGGCCCCCGGCCGCATCCTGACCGGCCGCCCGCTCGACGAGGCCGGCACCGCGTCCCTGCCCTATTCGCGCATGCGCACGCCGATGCCCCGGCTCGGCACGCCCGACGACGTCGCCCGTGCCGCCCTCTTTCTCGCCAGCGACGAAGCCACCTTCGTCACCGGCCACAACCTGATGGTGGACGGCGGATGGATGGCATTTTGAGACGCTACGGGGCTGTTCCCCGCGACCTGCGCGGCTACGCCGGCAAGCCGCCGAACCTCGTCTGGCCGAACGGTGCACGGGTGGCCGTGTCGGTCGTGGTCAACGTCGAGGAAGGGGCCGAGTTGAGCCTCGCCGATGGCGACGAACGCAACGAGCACGTCCACGAGATCACCGAACGCCTGGAGGGCGTGCCGGACCTCTGCATGGAGAGCCACTTCGCCTACGGCACCCGCGCCGGTTACTGGCGGGTTATGGAGGTCTTGGAGCGCCACGGCGTGGAAGCCACCATGAACGCGGCGGGCCGGGCCGTGGAGCGCTCGCCCTGGCTGATCGCGGATGCCCACGCCCGCGGCCACGAGATCGGCGCGCATGGCTGGCGCTGGGAACGTCAGGCCGAGGTCGCCGAAGCCGAGGAGCGCGCCCTGATCGAGCGCACCGTCGAGGCGATCCGCAGCGTCACCGGCGAGCGCCCCGTCGGCTGGCACAGTCGCGGCTCCGCCTCGGTGCGCACCCGCCGCCTCTTGGTCGAGGACGGGGGCTTTCTCTACGACAGCGACGCCTACGACGACGACCTGCCCTACGTGGCCCTGGTCGACGGCACCCCGCACCTCGTCCTGCCCTATGCCTTCGATACCAACGACATGCGCTTTTTCGCCCAGGGCGGCTTCGTCTTCGCCGACGATTTCGCCCGCTACGGCCGCGACGCCTTCGACCACCTCTGGGACGAAGGAGCCACGGCGCCGCGCATGATGACCCTCGGCCTGCATCTGCGCATCATCGGCCGCCCCGGACGCATCGCCGGTCTCGACCGGCTGCTGGCGCAGATGCACGCCAAGGGCGGGGTCTGGTTCGCGAGCCGGGCGCGCATCGCCCGCCACGCCCGCGCCGCCTTCGGCTTGGATGATGCCGCGACGAGTTGGCCGCACGGGCGGACTTGATCCCCGCGGCCGGACCCGGCCCGTCAGGGTGCCGGTTGCTCCGCCGCGGGGTCGGCGGCCAGGATGCCGGGCGGCAGGACCAAGAGGTCACGGTCGCTTTCGCGGAGCAGCCGCGACGTCACGCTGCCGAGTACGAGGCGGCCCAAGCCGCGCCGGGCGTGGGTGGCGGTGACGACGAGGTCGGCGTCGAGCTGCTCGGCCGCCGCCTCCAGGGCGGCCACGGGCGCACCCGCGACGACGAGGATATCGGCGAAATCCGGCGGCAGATCGACGGCACCCGCCAAGGCGAGGCGCAGCGCCGCGGCCGTCTCCGCTTCGTAGGCCTCGATCGCGTCCTTCGGCACGCCCGCCGAGGCGAGCTTGCCGGAAGCCAGGGGATCGAAGGCATGGAGCAGGCTGACCCGCGCGGGAGCCGCGGCGCCGAACCCCTGCAAGACCCGCAGGATAGCCGGGGCAGGCTCGGCTTCGATGCCGACGAGGGCATGGCCGTACGCCGGCTCGGCGGGGCCTCGGGCGACGAGCACCGGGACCGTCGCCACGCGCACGAGGCGCTCGACCGTCGTGTCGAGGAACAACGAACGCAGCAGCGAATGGCGATGGTCGCCCACGACGACCAGATCGGCACCGAGATCGACCGCCGTCGCGGCGATGGCCGCGAACGGGTCGCCGACGACGACGCTGGTCTCGACCGCGCGGCCGGCGACCACGGCCCCTTCGCGGGCGATCTCGCGTTCGGCGATCGCGGCACGCGCGGCGACGACATCGGCCGGGGCGTCCTCGTCGACGACGTGGAGCAGAACGAGCCGGGATCCGGCGAGGGCGGCGAGGTGGGCGGCCCGGGCGACCGCTGCCTCCGAGCGCTTCGAGAAGTCGGTGGCGGCGAGGATGCAGCCGATCACGAGACCGCCTCGTCCTTCGGCTCGGCGTCGAGTGCCCCCCGCCGGGTGTCGTCGAGTTCCACCATGCGCCGGGCAGCCGTGGTCGCCGCATCGTCGAACGGGTAGAGGACGAGGTCGACGCCCGCCATGGCGAGCTGCCGGCCCTGCTCCGCCTCGCGGGCGATCAGCGCGGTGCGGCCATGGTAGCCGTGCGACCGGATCGCGGCGAGCAGACCGTGACCCGGATCGGTGTGGTTGAGCCGCAGCGTGCCGAAGGGCACGGCGAGAACCAGCCACCGGCTGGTGCCGAGCGGCAGCTGCTCCCAGAAGGCGTGCTCGTTGACGTCCCCGTAACGGACCCGATATCCGCGCAGCCGCGCCTCGCGCACGACCGTGGGATCGAGGTCGACGCCGAGTACGGTGTAGCCCGCGTCCTCCAACTGCTCGTAGAGCCGCGTGCCGACCCGGCCGAGGCCGAACAGGATGACGTCCACGGCGGCGGCCCGATCGTCGTCGTCCGGCTCGCGACGATGGCCGGGGTCGAAGATGGCGAGCGCCGGCTTCGCCCAGGCGTAGAGTTCGTGGGAATAGGTGATCATGTAGACCGAGACGGCGATGGTCACGAGGCCGACGAGCGTCACGAGGCCGACCGCCGCCTCGTCGACATGGCCGAGGGCGAGCCCCATCGCCATGAAGACCAGCGAAAATTCCGAGATCTGAGCGACCGTCAGGCCGCAGAGAAAGCCGGTGCGCACCCGATAGCCCATCGTCGCCATGATGATGACGACGATCAGGGGGTTGCCGATCAGGACGAACAGCGAGAAGGCGACCGCGCGGCCGGTGTCCTGGCCGAGGGTGGACAGATCGAGCGTCGTGCCGATGTAGAGGAAGAAGAACAGCAACAGGAAGTCGCGCAGCGCCGACAGGCGGGCCGAGATCATGTCGCGATAGGTGGTCGAGCCGAGCGACACGCCGGCGGCGAGACCGCCGAGTTCCTTGCCGATGCCGACGAGATCGCCCACGGCCGCCGCGGCCGCAGCCCAGCCGATGGCGAAGATGACGAGCAACTCCGGCGTCCGCGCGAAATACGCCGTGAGCGGCTCCGCGATCCAACGCACGAAGACGAACAGACCACCGACGAGGGCCAGGAGGCCGGCGAGGATCGTGAGCAGATCGCCGCCCTTGTCGCCGGCGCCCACGCCGAGCGTCGACAGCCCGACCATGGCGACCACGACCACGATGTCCTGCACGATCAAAAAGCCGAGGGCGATCCGGCCGTGCAGCGTCTCCAGTTCGCGCTTGTCGCTCAACAGCTTGACGATGATGATCGTCGAGGAAAAGGTCAGTGCCACCGCGATGTAGAAGCTCGTCACGGCGTCGAGCCCCATGGCGAGGCCCAAGAGAAAGCCGATGCCCGCCGTGAAGGCTACTTGGCCCAGGCCCGTGGCGACCGCCACCGGACCCAGTTGGCGGACCAGCCGCCAGTCGAGCGTCAAGCCCACGAGGAACAGCAGCAATGCGATGCCGAGTTCGGCGAGGAAGGTGATCTGCGCCACGGTGGCGGGCGCGCTGTCGACCACCGCCGCCGCCACGATGCCGACGACGATGAAACTCACCACGACCGGCTGACGTAAAATCGTCCCGAGCAGGCCCACCGCCGCGGCGATGAGCAGGAGGAAGGCGATCTCGTGGAAGACGTGCTCGTGCATCCTGGTTCCCGTACGGTGCCGGAGCACGGTATCGGGGCAGATCGGCGGGCACAAC
>JBMCMJ010000029.1:0-16075 GCA_048615135.1 Pseudomonadota bacterium | reverse complement strand
GGCGGCGAGGAACTGGACCTGGCCGAGGGCGACGTCTGCCTGATCCCGGGCGGCACGCCGCACAACTTCATCGCCGGCCCCGGCGGGGCGCGCATCCTGGATGTGTTCGCGCCGCCGCGCGACGCCTACCAAGCCGCCGGCAAGGGCTTCGCCAGCCAGGGTTGAAGCCACCTTTCGGGGGCTTCGAACCGCTGCCCCGACTGCTAGGCTGCAGCCGAGCGTTATCGAACGTTTGGGGGCTCGCATGGGCTGGACCGACTATTTCGTGCTGCTGGGCTTCATCGTCGTCTGCGTCGTGGCCGCCTCCAGCGGGGCGATGTTTCAGCCGGGCGCCTGGTACAAGTCCCTGAAGAAGCCCTGGTGGAACCCGCCGGACTGGGTGTTCCCGGTGGTCTGGACGGTGCTCTACGCCTTCATGGCCATCGCCGGCTGGCTGGTCTGGCGTTCCGCCGGCTCGTTCGGTGCTGCCGCGCTGCCGCTCGGGCTGTTCGCCGTGCAACTGGTCCTCAACGCGCTCTGGTCCGCCATCTTCTTCGGAATGAAGCGGATGGACTGGGCGTTGATCGAGGTCGGCCTGCTCTGGGCGGCGGTGCTCGGCTGCATCGTCACCTTCCTGCCGTTCAGCACGACCGCCGCGTGGCTGATGGCTCCCTATCTCCTCTGGGTGACCATCGCCGCCTACCTGAACTACACGGTGCTGCGGCTGAACCGCGACGCGGTCACGGCCTAGGGGTGTAGCCAAGTCGCCGCGATCTCGGCGTAGATGGCGGCCGCGGCTTCGACGTCGGCCAGGGGGACGGATTCGTCGACCTGGCCGCTCTGGCCGATCTCGCCCGGACCGACGATGGCGAAGGCGACCGGGCGCTCGGCCGCGAGCACGGCCGCGTCGCTGAAATAGCTCACCCCGCGTCGCTTGACGGCCGTGCCGCGGTGCCGCGAGCAGACGGCCGCGCAAAGGGCAACGAACGGGGCGTCGGCCGGCATCTCCAGGGCCGGTTTGAAGTCGAGCCGCTCGGTGCGGACCTCCGGCCCGACCGCCGCCGCCACGGCGGCCGTCGCCGCGTCGGGATCGATGCCCGGCGGCAGACGGAGGTCGAGGTCCGCGTGGCAGGCATCCGGCGTGACGTTGACCGCCGAGCCGCCGGCGATCCGCCCGATGCTCCACCGGCTGCCCCCGACCAGCGGATGGTCGACGGTCGGCAGGGCGGCGCGATCGAGCCGCTGCAGTCCATGGCGCAGAAGATCGATGGCGTTCACCCCGGGATCGCCCGAAACGTGCCCGGTCCGGCCTTCGGCGGAGAGCCTCAGCCAAAGCGCGGCCATCTCGCAGACCACGACGTCGAGCGAACTCGGCTCGCCGACGAGCAGGGTGTCGATACCATCCATCTGCCCGCGCTCCAGACACCGCCGAGCACCCAAAAGGTTCGAGCTTTCCCCGGCGGTGAACAGAAGGACGAGGTCGCCCGCGAGCGGGACGTTGCGGGCGCGAAGGTCGGCCGCCGCCGCGATCATCGCCGCCAGGGCCGACTTCATGTCGGCAGCACCGCGCCCGTAGAGCCGACCACCTTCGACGATCCCGCCGAAGGGTGGCCGGCTCCAGGGCCGCGTGCCGATCGGGACGGTGTCCAGGTGGGCGGAGAAACCGAGCGCCGGTCGTTGGCCGCTGCCGGGCAGCCGGGCCACGACATTGGCGCGTCGCGGCGCGAACTCGTCCAGGTCTGCGACGATGCCGACCCGCCCTAGGACCTCGTGGACCAACCGCGCCACCGCCAACTCGTCGCCGGGCGGGTCCGGGCTCTCGATGGCGACGAGGGCGCGCAGCAGCGCCTCCACCTCGATGCGTCCGTCGTCCGTGACCAGAGCATGGCTCACCCTGCATCCCTCCCTCGAACCCTCCGCTGACCATGCGCGGGGACGGTCGATCGGTCCATCCCGAGCGCCTGGGCGCTTCGAGTTGCACCACCGCGGACGATGGCCTATCGCGCAGCAAACGGGAGGTACGAACGTGGCAGACCTGGATCGCTTCGAGGCGGCGCTCGCACCCGTCGCCGCCAATCACCAACCCCTGAGCCCGCTGAGCTTCCTGGCCTGGGCCGAAACCGCCTACCGCGACAAGGTCGCCGTGATCGACGGCGAGCGGACCTTCACCTACGGCGAGCTGGCCGAGCGCTGCCGGCGGCTCGCAGGCGCTCTCCAGGAGCGAGGCCTGGGACCGGGTGCGGTCGTCTCCGTGCTCGCCCCCAATGTGCCGGCGCTGCTGGAGGCGCATTACGGCGTGCCGCTCGCCGGCTGCGTGCTGAACGCCCTGAACACCCGGCTGGACGCGGCGACCATCGCCTTCATCCTCGGCCATGCCCGCTCGCGCCTCCTGATCGTCGACCACGAGCTGGCCCCCCTCGCCCGGACGGCCCTCGCCACGATGGACAGCCCGCCGCCCCTGCTCGTCGCGGGCGGCGCCGAGGACGACTACGAGGCCTTCCTTGCGAGCAGCAAGCCGAAGCCCCTCGAACTCCCGCAGGACGAGTGGCGCGCCCTCTCGCTCTGCTACACCTCCGGAACCACCGGCAATCCGAAGGGCGCCGTCTACGCGCATCGCGGCGCCTTCCTCAATGCCATGGGCAACGCCCTGGTGTTCGGCCTGGCGCCGTCCAGCGTCTATCTCTGGACGCTGCCGATGTTCCACTGCAACGGCTGGTGCTACACCTGGGGCGTCACCGCGGTGGGTGGTACCCATGTCTGCCTGCGCAAGGTCGAGCCCAAGGCCATCTTCGAGCTGATCGAGCGCCACCGCGTCACCCATCTCTGCGGCGCGCCGATCGTCCTCAACATGCTGGCGCACAGCCCCGACCGGCCGGCGGGGCCCTTCGGCCATCGGCCCAAGGTGGCGACGGGCGGGGCCGCACCGCCGAGCACCGTGATCGGTGCCATGGAGGCGATGGGCTTCGAGGTGGTCCATCTCTACGGACTGACCGAGACGCTCGGCCCGTCGACGGTGGCGGCACCGCAGCCGCACTGGCCGGAGTTGTCGCTGGAGGACCGCTCGGCCGCCATGGCGCGGCAAGGCTATCGCTATCCGACCATGACCGAGATGCGCATCGCCGACCCTGCGACGCTGGAGCCCGTCCCCGCCGACGGCACGTCGATGGGCGAGGTGCTGTTTCGCGGCAACACGGTGATGAAAGGCTATCTCGACAACCCCGCCGCCACCGCCGACGCGTTCGCCGGCGGCTGGTACCACTCGGGCGACCTCGCGGTCGTTCATCCGGACGGGGCGATGGAGGTCAAGGACCGCGCCAAGGACGTGATCATCACCGGCGGCGAGAACGTGTCGTCGCTGGAGGTGGAGGAGGTCCTCTATCGCCACCCGGCGGTGATGGAGGCCGCCGTGGTCGCCCGGCCCGATCCGACCTGGGGGGAGAGCGTCTGCGCCTTCGTCACGCTCAAGCCCGGCAGCGCACCGGTGGACGAGACGGCGCTGATCGCCTGGTGCCGCGAGCACATGGCCCGCTACAAGACGCCGCGCACCGTGGTTTTCACCGAGCTGCCCAAGACGTCGACCGGCAAGGTGCAGAAGTTCGAACTGCGCGAGCGCGCGCGCGAATTGGACTGACAGCAAGCCCTCGCCTCAGCGAAGCATCGCCTGCGCGCTTTCGACCCGCAGCGCGTCACGGCGGTTGGCGATCTCGGCGGTGAGCTCGCGCGCCACGTCGGTGTCCATTTTTCCCAGGATCGGGGCGAGCTTCATCTCGCGCATCCGCAGCGCCAGCGGCACCAGCACCTCGAACTCGAGCGTATCGAAGATCGCTGCCGCCTCTCTCGGCTTCATCCGCTCGTAGAGCTGGACCAAGCCCTGCAGCCGCGCCTCCTCCTCCTCGCTGAGTTCGTCGACCATCTGCTCGAGCTCGGCCTTGAGCGCTTCGAGCCGTTCGACATGCTCGCGCAGGCGGCTCTCCGCGACCTCCAAAGCCACCTGTCGGACGGCGAGCGCCTCCTGCTGGCGGGCCAGTTCGCGCCGTTCCTCCAGGAACGGCTCGGGTGCCAGCGGATTACCCTGCAGATCCAGGGGCCCGGCAGCCGGGTGGACCAGGTCGTCGAGCCGTGCCGTGAGCACGTCCGCCGCCGCGTCGCTCACGGGCTCGGCGGCCGCGGTCGGCACGTCGCCGGCTGCCGGGGTGATCGTCTCGAGCCGTGCGCCGATGTCGGCAGCCAGCTCCGCGGGCGGGGCCGCCGGCGTGTCGCCCGTGTCCGGCAGGAGCGGGCCGACCACGTCGGCGAGCCGCACGGCCATCAACACGACCAACGCGCCGAGCGCGATCGGCAGGGGCGAGATCCTGCGCTGACCGGGCGGAGGAAGGTCGCGGGCGCGCATCAGCCCTGACCCGCGACCGACTTCAGCAACGCGGCGAGCCCACCCTTACCCTCGTCGAGCGCCGCTGCGGGAGACGTGCTCGAAGACGGCTTGGCGGGGCGGCGGGCCTGCGGACGGGCGGCCTCGAGCAGTTCCTCCGAGGTGCGCGGCCGGAGCCGGGTGGGGGTCACGGGTTCCGGCTCGCCGGCGGCGTTCTGCAGCTGCTTCAATCGGCGAATCGCCGTCTCCGCGCGTTCGACCGTGAGGTCCAGCGCGGTCACGAACGCCTGCAGCCGGTCGCGTTCGGCACGAAACGCGGCGAGGCGCCGCTGGACGACGAACAGATGGGCGATGGTGACCAGCAGCACGGTGCAGACGAACAGATCCAACCAATGGTCAAGCATCCTCTTCCTCTCCGTGCAGCCGGCGATGGTCGATCTTGATCGCGAGATGATCGCCGGCCCGGCCGATGTGCCCGCTGAACATGGGTACGTGGCCGCAGCGGAGCTCGATGGGCGATTCGGCGGTGGCGTTCAGGTTGAGGACGCTGCCTACCTCGAAAGCCAGCACGTCGCCGAGGGCCACGGTCTGCTGGTCGAGCACGGCCTCGAGTTGCACGTCGGTGGCGAGGATCTCGCGGGCCAGATGGCCTTCCCAGATCGAATCCCGCCCGAAGCGCTCGCCCATGAACATCTGCAGCAGCAGATCGCGGGCGGGCTCGAGCGTGGCGTAGGGCAACAGCACCTCGAGACAGCCACCGCGCTCTTCCATGTCGACCCTGAGCTTGAAGACGACCGCCGCATTGCCCGGACGGGCGATCGCGGCGAAGCGGGGATTGGTCTCCAGCCGCTCGAAGTCGAAGCGCACGCTGGTGATCGGACTGAACGCCGCGCTGAAGTCGTGCAGCAGCAGCGTGATCAGTCGGGTGACGAGGTTGCCCTCGATGGTCGTGTAGGGCCGGCCCTCGACACGCATCGGCGCCGTGCCGCGCCGCCCCCCCAGCAGGACGTCGACGATCGAATAGATCATCGCACTGTCGACCGTGATGAGCCCGAAATTGTCCCACTCGACGGCCCGGAACACCCCGATCATCGCCGGCAGGGGCACCGAATTGAGGTAGTCGCCGAACCGCAGCGAGGCGATGTTCTCGATGGCAACGTCGACGTTCTCCGAGGTGAAATTGCGCAGCGAGGTGGTCAGCATGCGGACGAGGCGATCGAACACGATCTCCAGCATCGGCAAACGTTCGTAGGCGATGCTGTTGTTGTTCAGGAGCGCCATCAGGCCGTCTTGGGCCTCACTCGGGGCGTGGTCGGCCACGCCGAGGAGGCTGTCGATCTCGTCCTGATTGAGGACGCGGCCCTGCGTTTCCGAGGCCGACGGCGCGGCGGACGCGTTACCGGCTTCGGTCTCTGCGGTCATCATCCGCGCCCAGGACGAGGCCAGCGCGTCGTCGCCCTCCTCGTCCTCGTCCCCCGCCGCCTCGGCGAAGGGGTCGCCCACGGAAGCGGGTATGTCGTCGTCCTCGTCGTCGCCCCCGGCCATCGCCGCCCATTCGGCGGCCATCGCGTCCTGGTCGACGGCGTCGTCGGTGCCGTTCTGGCCGATGTCGTCGTCGATGCCAGCCATCGCAGATCTCCGGCCGGTGCCTACTGCACCAGCATTTCCTTGAAGAGCACGTCGGCGACACGCTGCGGCTCGATCGCCTGATGGATGCGCACGTGCAGGTCCTCCTTCAGGCGGAACATCGCGCCCGGGCTCTGCAGTTCGGCCGGTGTCAGCGTGCGCAGGTACATCTGGAAGCTGTCGACGATGCGCGGGCTCAGCTGGCCGACCCGTTCCGCGACCGCTTCGTCGCCCACCTCGACGGAGATGCTCAGCTTCAAGAAGCGCGGACGGCCATCGCCCACCGCGAGGTTGACCAGCATTTGCGGCAGGTCGACGAACAGCGGCGCCGGCGCTACG
This sequence comes from Pseudomonadota bacterium, assembly GCA_048615135.1. Lineage (GTDB taxonomy): Bacteria > Pseudomonadota > Alphaproteobacteria > Geminicoccales > Geminicoccaceae > RECO01. Next base: position 9,762 of record JBMCMJ010000029.1, on the reverse strand, counting down.
GGCCCGCCTAGTCCATCGCCGTGATCCGGCCCATGCCCATCGCTCCCCGCCTCGCCGTGCGCCGGGTTCTGTGCCGCGGCCCCCTCGGCCGACGTCGCCTCGTCCTCCGCGCCGCCGAACGGCGCGAGGACGAACACGGCAGTACCTCCGCCGCCGAGCAGGAGAAGCGCCACAACGGCAACGAGCACGAGCTTGGTCTTGCTCTTGCCCTTCGGCTGCTCGGCTGCGGTGTCTTCGGCTGGCTCGGCCATGATGGCGGTCCCCGCTGGTGCTGCGACCCGACGAGCCCGGAGCTTCCCGCGTCGAGGTAAAGAAAGCCTTACCGGGCGGGTCGGATCGCCCCTTGCCCGGCAAGCCTTGCCGGGTCGCGCCCATGACGGCCTCCTCACGGGCGGCCACGAGGCGCGGATTTCTTGGTTAACGGGGGTTGGCACGCCGGTTGCGCTCGATGGGACGAACGGTCCACGGACCGCCAGCGGAGCCAAGCTCGATGGATGCCATCGGTTACGTCGCCCTCAGCCGCCAGCTCGGTCTCGAGCGCCAATTGGCGACGATCGCGAACAACATCGCGAACGCCAACACGACGGGGTTTCTCGCCGAGGACATGAGCTTCGAGGCAGTGCTGCAGCGGGCCAGCCGGGACGTCGACATCGCCTATGTGCAGGACATCAGCCCCCGCCCCGACCTCACCGAGGGCGAAATCAAGGTCACCCAGAGCCCGCTCGATCTGGCGATCGCCGGCGACGGCTTCTTCGCCGTCCAGACCGACGCCGGCATCCGCTACACCCGCGCCGGCCATTTCCGCCTCGACGAGGAGAACCGGCTCGTCACCTTCGACGGCCAGCCGGTCCTCGACGACGGTGACCAGCCCATCGAGCTGCCGGGCGAGGATCCGTCGGCGGTCCAGGTCGCGGCCGACGGAACGATGTCGATGGACGGCGAGATCTTCGCGACGCTGAAGCGGGCGCGCTTTCTGGAGCCGGAGCGTCTGGTGCGGGAAGGCGCCATGTTGTTCGCCTCCGATGAAGCACCGCTCCCGGCGGACGGCGCGACCGTCTACCAGGGCGCGCTGGAGGCCTCGAACGTCCAGCCGATCCTGGAAATGACCAACATGATGCGGACGACGAGGGCATTCGAGGCAACGCAAAAGCTGATCGAATCGCAGCACGATCTGTCCCGCCAGACCGTCGAGCGCCTGCTCGACACGCGTAGCTGAAGGAGCCGCCGATGCGTGCCTTGAACGTCGCCGCCACCGGGATGATGGCTCAGCAGCTGTTCGTCGAGACCATCTCGAACAACATCGCGAACATGACGACCACCGGCTACAAGCGCCGTCGGCCGGAGTTCCAGGACCTGCTCTACCAGAGCCAGCGGCGGATCGGCTCCAAGACGTCGGACGCGGGCACGGTGGTGCCGACGGGCGTCCAGGTCGGGCTCGGCGTCAAGACCGCCGCCGTTTACCGGATCCACGAGCAGGGCGATCTGGTCTCGACCTCCAACCCCCTCGACGCGGCGATCCAGGGCGAGGGCTTCTTCGTCATCAATCTTCCGGACGGCCGCGAAGCCTACACCCGCAGCGGGCACTTCCAGATCAGCCCCGACGGCATGATCGTGAACAGCGACGGCTACGAACTGAGCCCCGGCGTCTCGGTACCGGCCGAGGCGATCGAGGTCACCATCAATCAATTCGGGGTCGTCCAGATCAAGCGCGCGGGCGAGGTGGACACGATCGAGATCGGCCGCATCGAGCTGGCCACCTTCGTCAATCCGGTGGGCCTCGAGGCGATCGGCAACAACCTTTTGGTGGAGACGACCTCGAGTGGGCCGGCAACCCTCCAGGCGCCCGGCGAAGAACAGACCGGCACGCTGCTGCAGGGCTTCGTCGAGAGCTCGAACGTCGACCCGATCCTGGAGATGACGACGCTCATCACCGCCCAGCGGGCGTACGATCTTAACTCCAAAGTCATAAGTGCGGGCGATGAGATGATGGCGTCGATCACTCGCCTGAGGTGAGCCCATGTTTCGGCTCGTTGCCGCCTGCCTGTTCGCATTAACCACGATCTCCCAGACGGCCGCCGGAGAGCTGGCCCTGCAGCCGGGCGATCCCCTGGATCAGGCGGGAGCGCGGCAACTCCTGGCCGAACCCCTGGCCTCGGCCCTCGCGGCCGACGACGTCCGCATCGTCATCCGGCAGCCCGCACTGCCGCTTGCCAATCCCTACGCGGACGATGCCGTCCTCGTTCTGGCCGACCTTCGGATGTTGCCGCGGGACGGATTCCGCGCGCATGTCACGATCCGGACCGGCGACGCGGCGCCGATGACGCTGGTCCTCGACGGCGAAGCGACGGCACTGGTGCATGTCCCGGTACCGGCGACGGCGCTGCCGATCGGCCACGTCCTAACCGAGGCGGATCTGGAAACGACCCTCCAGCCGGTCGGGCGCGTGCGGAAGGACTGGCTGCTCGACGTTGGCGTCTTGGCGGGCCAGGAGGCTCGCCGCCCCCTGGCGGCAGGCCGGCCGGTAACGGAGGCCGCGGTCGGGGCCCCCTATCTCGTCCGCCGCGGCGACGGCGTGGTGGTCGTCTACCGCAAGGGCAATCTCGTCCTCGAACTGCCGGCGCGCGCCGAGGCCGACGGGGCGATGGGCGATCGGATCGAGGTCCGCAACATGACGAGCGGCACGCGCCTCGTCGCGACCGTCGTCGGCCCTGGAAGCCTGTTTTTGGAGACCGGACGATGAAGCCGTTGCCGCTCGCCCTCGCCGCCTTGCTCCTTACCGGCTGCAATACGGTCGACCGTTTTGCCCACATCGGCAAAGCGCCCGACCTCTCGCCGATCGAGGACCCGGTCGCGCGAGCCGACTACCGCCCCGCGACCATGCCCATGCCGCCCGCCCAGCCGCCCGAGCCGATGTCGCCCAACTCGCTCTGGCGGACCGGGGCGCGGGGCTTCTTCAAGGACCAGCGGGCGCGCGACGTCGGCGACATCCTGACGGTCAACGTGACCATCCAGGACGAAGCCTCGCTCAGCAACGAGACGGCACGCGGCCGAACGAACAGTGAGGGCATGGGGATCGACGGCCTGTTCGGCGTCGAGGCCCTGCTGGAGACGGCGCTCAACGACGTCTTCGACCCGTCTGCCGCGGTGGACCTGAACAGCAACCTGAGCAACCGAGGCACCGGATCGGTCAGCCGCAACGAGGACATCGACCTCGACGTCGCGGCGGTGATCGTTCAGGTCCTGCCCAACGGCAACCTGGTCATCCAGGGCCGCCAGGAGGTCCGGGTCAACTTCGAGGTCCGCGAACTCCTGATCGCCGGTGTGGTAAGGCCGGAGGACGTCTCGCCCACCAATTCCATCAGCCACGAGCAGATCGCCGAGCTGCGGGTGGCCTATGGCGGGCGCGGGCAGATCTCCGACGTGCAGCAACCGCGCTACGGCTCGCAGGTGCTCGACGTGATCCTACCGTTCTGACGGGCCGGTCCCGGGGTCGGCCTCGAGCAGTTCGCGCGCGGCGGCCAGCGCATCGGCGACACTGTCCGCAGCGACACCGTCGAGCGCTTCGCGCTCGATATCGGCCGCCTCACCGCCCAGCTCGCGTGCCGCGCGCCGACGCAACGCCTCGACGGCCGGGCTCGTCGAGACCGCCAGGGGTTCGAGAGCGTCCAGGGCTTGGCTCGGCACATGGCGCTGCAGCCGGAGTTCGGCCAGCGCCAGCCGCAGTTCCTCCTCGGTTTCCGGCGGCACGGGTTCGGCCAAGGCATGCGTCAACAGGCTGTCCGCCACATGGAGCGCCTCGCTCTCCTCGGCGACCCGCGCCGCCAGCGCTTGCAGAAGCCGTGCCCGCTCGACCCCTTCCGGGAGAAGGTCCTCGAACCGGTGTACGGCCGTGACCGCCGCCGACAGCGCGTCGGTTTCCGAGTCCTCGCCCTCGATCAGGCCAACCAGCACCGCGCGCTCGGCCGTTCGGTCGTCGGGTGCCGGAGATGGCCCGATGCGGCGCGCCTCGGCCCAGGCCTCCAAAGCGCCGAGGCCATCGCCCGCCGCCGCCCGCTGGCTCGCGACCAGCCGCCACACGGCCGCCTCGTCGGGCCGGCCCCGCCAAGCCGGCAGATCGGCCTCCAGCCGGGCCACGGCTTCCGCCGGAACCCCATCCCACAGATCACGCTGCAGGCGTGCATGCACGAAGCGGGCGCGCCGCGCCACATCAAGATCGGCATCGTTGGCGAGATGGACGAGCCGTTCCTCGGCATCGCCGCGCTCGCCGCGACGAGCCAAGGCCTCGGCCCGCAGCAGACGAAGTGCACCGTCGTCGCGTCCACCCGGCGCATCGGCCAACTGGTCGAGCAACGCCAGGGTAACCTGGGACGCATCGAGCGCGAGGGCGGTCCGCCCGGCGTGCAGCGCCACCGTCCGGCGCAGCGGCAGCGGATACTCCCGCCACACCTGTCCCGAACGGGCGAACGCGGCGCCGCCCTCCTCGAGACGTCCCGAGAGACCCGCGGCGACCGCTCGCCAAAGCCACAGCTCGGGATCATCGTGGTCCGCGGGATCGGGCAGATCGGCCAAGCCGTCCTCGACCCGGCCGGCGAGAATCCGCGCCACACCCCTGAGCGCCAGCAGCCGCTCGGCGAGCTCGGGATCCGCCTCGGGCGCGGTTGCGGCGTCGAGGACGGCCAAGGCATCGAACGGCATGACTTGGCCCAACAGGAAGCGAACCAGGGCGAGCCGCCGTTCGCCGACCGGATCCTCGAACAGCGCGCGCTCGAGGTCGAGGCGGGCGCCGCGCAGTGCTTCGGGCGGCACCGTAGCGCCGGCGAGGCCCAGCAACGGGCCCGCCTCCGGGCGCGGCGGCAGTTCGGGCGGCAGGGCCGGAGCCGAGCGTGCCGCCGCCTCGCCATCGGGCTCGTGGAACACCGCTCCCTGCAGCGTCGGCAACCAGGCACGGGCGCCCTCCCGGTGCGCCCGCTCGATGCCCGCACCGGGCTCGTCGACGGGCACCACCTGCAGGGTGGTGGCCAACCAGGGATCGTCGAGGCGGATGCGCGGCAGGTCGTCCACGTTCTCGGTCGAAAGATGCGTCGCCGAAGGGGTGGCAGACGACCGCAGCAGCCAAGCCTGGCCGTCGCGGTCGATCGAGAGAGGCACGGCCGGATCGACGTCGAGCCGGAACACCCAGGCCGTTTCGTGCGGCTGCGGGACGATCCGTGGATCTCGGACCTCGGTCGTCGCTGCACCGCCTTCCGGGAAGGGGATGACCACCCAGACCTCGCCACCCCGCCGCCAGACCGCGGCAGGCCGCGCCGGTCGCGTCCGAAAGCGCCAGCCGTCGGCGGTCGCTTCGGCGACGAGCCCGGCGGCGGGCAACTCCTTCGACGTCACCTCGTCTGCCGGAGGCGAGGCATCCTGGGCGGTCTCGGGCGCTGCGCGCGCGGCGGCGGTCGGGGGCGGCGGCAACGGTTCGACCGTCCGGTCGGCGGTTGCCTCCGTCTCGGCTGGCGGCGCGTCGATCGGCTCGTTGGTGATGGGTTCCGGATCGATGGTCGGCTCCGGCAACGCCTCGGGCCCGACGACCGTCGCCGAGGCATCGTCATCCGCTGGCGGCAGATCGGGACCGGTGGGCACCCAGCGATCGGCGGTCCGCTCGGCGCTGGATGCCTGCGGGGCCGCACGCGCCGTGCGATCGGCTGCGTTCCAGGGCATGGCGCGAGCCCTCTCGACCAGCGGATCGGTGATGGCGTGGACCGTCGGCAGTTCGCGCGACATCGCGCCTGCCTCGCGCGCTTCGGGGTCGTCGCGGGCGGGCAACGGACCCTCTCGGCGCCGCGGCGGTAGCGCAGGCCCGGACGTATCCGCCGCTGCCGCCTCGACGGGATCGCTGAAATCCAGCGCCAGGATGCGGCCGTCGGCGAGCACCAGATGGGAGAGCCGAACCCCTGGTCGCAGATAAAGGCGGAGGGTGGTGCCGGCGAGTTCCGCATGGCGCAGCACGGGCGCCAGACGCGTCGTCAGTGCGGCGAGATCGAAGTCGCCATCGGTCCCCGGAGGCCGGTCGAAAACGATCTCCACAGGGGAAGCCGCGGAACGAACCTCCACCGCCATGGGCTCGGCCCATTCCAGGGCCACGCGGCGAAATCCGGGATGACGACCGAAGCGGACCTCCGGAGCGGCGACCAGCGCCGCGCGCGGCGCCTCGTCCGGCGGCTGCGCCGCCACGGGTGCCGTCGTCGCGAGCAGCACCGCGATCAGTCCGAGGACGACCGGCACCGCCGAACATGGGCGGCGGCAAAACCTATGGGTGAGTTGCGGCGGATGCCGCTCAGTCGAAACTGGCCAACAGCGCATCGATCTCCGCCTGGCTGTTGGCATTGTCGGGCAATTGGGGGCCATTTAGCAAACGTTCGTCGCCCTCGGCCAAGGGCTGGCCAGCTTCGATTTTCGCCGGATTTCCGCGCTTCTCCCCCAGGGCTTCGACCAAAAGACCGATCCGTCCCTCGATCGTCTGCAGGGTCTTGATCACCTTGGTGATCCGCTGACCGCTGATATCCTGGAAGTTGCACGCCTCGTAGATGGCGGTGACGGCGGCCTGCAGTTGTTCGCCCGGCTCGCCGCCGATCCTGCCGGCGATCGCCTCGACGGTCTCGGTCGAATCGAGGATGGTGCCGGTCGCCTCCTCCAAATGCGTGACGATGGCGTCCAACTCGACATTGGCCGTGGGGATGTGCTCCTCGGAGATGTCGTCCGGCCGGATCGAGCGGATCTCCTCCTTGGCACGACGGATGTAGCGCGCAAGCGCCTCGAGCTCGCCGTAGACCCGGAGGTCCTGCAGGGTCACGTCGCCGTGCAGGCTCTCCAAAAGCCCACGCACCACGTCGACCAGATCGTCGAGGGGAATGGTGGCGCCATAGGTCTGGCGCAGACTTTCCAAACGCTGGTCGAGCGAGACCGCTGCCGCCGGTGCCATGATCGTCTCCTCAGGCGCCGAGGACGCTGGAGATCTTGGCCTTCAAGGTCTCGGCGTTGAACGGCTTGACGATGTAGTTGTTGACGCCCGCCTCTTTGGCCGCGACGACGTTTTCGGTCTTGCTTTCCGCCGTGATCATGATGAAGGGCAGGGATTTCAGTGCGGCGTCGGCACGGACCGCCTTCAACAGGTCCAGGCCGGTCATCGGCTGCATGTTCCAATCGGAGATGACGAGACCATAGCTCTTGTCCTTGAGCTTGGCCAACGCCATGCTGCCGTCGGTCGCTTCGTCGATGTTGTTGAAATCGAGCTGCTTCAGCAGATTGCGGATGATGCGCAACATCGTCTTGTAGTCGTCGACGATGAGAATTTGCAGATTTTTATCGAGCGCCATGACGGATCTCCGGACCGAGGACGAGGCGAATCGAGAGCCGGGTGGGTGAAGGCTATCGAGTTCTCTCGAACCTAGGCACCAACCGTTAAATCCCGGTGAATCGTCGATTAGTGACTAGGCGAGCCGGTCGTAGGGGGACGGCACCGGCGGCAGATCGGCCGGCGTTGCGGCCGCATTGCTCGTGTCGTCGAAGACGAAGCGCGGGCTCCGATCGGCGAAGGCCGCGTGGTGCAGGTCGATCCGCCCGGGTGCGATGCGGGCGATCGCGTAGAGGCCTGCCTCGTGGCTGCCGAGGGCGACGTCGCGGGCCTCGGTTGCCAGGGCCACCTGGTGCGAAGTGCCGGGCAGGGACGAGACGGTGACGCCGCCGCGCCGCGCGAAGAAGGTCCGGTGGATGTGTCCGCAGAAGACGTGGCGGACCTGATCGTGGCTCGACACGACCTCCCAGAACGCCGCCGCATCGACGAGACCGATCGCATCCATGAACGGAATGCCCGACGGCACGGGCGGATGGTGCATGGCGATCGCCACCTCCCGCTCGGTCCGCGCGGCAAGCATGCGATCCAGCCACTCGAGCCGCCCGTCGCCGAGCGAGCCGTGTCCGGCGCCCGCCACCAGGGTGTCGAGGGCGACGAGGCTGACACCGCCCGGATGGTCCACCACCGTCTGGACGAAACCGCCCTCGTCCACCGGTGCGTCGGCGAACACCTCGCGGAACGCCGCGCGGCGGTCATGGTTGCCGAGCAGCAGCACCGCCGGCATGGGCAGGGCGCGGAGGCGTTCATGCAGCGCGCGATAGGCGAGGACCTCGCCCGTATCCGTCAGATCGCCCGTCAGCAGCAGGAGATCGGCGTCGGCGTGGCGGCCGGACAGATGCGCCAGCGCCGCGTCGAGGCCGATCAGCGGGTCGAGCCCGAACAGCCGCCGCCCGGGGGCGACCAGATGCGGGTCGGTCAGGTGGACGAGGTACAAGGTGCCGCTACTCGCTGATGCGATCCTCGAGGCGGAAGCGGGCGATCAGTTCGACCTCGGCCAGCGCCTTGCGGAACTCGGTTTCGACGTCGTTCGGCAGACGATCCTCGAAGGCCTGCAGGATCATCGCCTTGGTGGCCCCCTTGACCGCGAAGATGAAGGGAAAGCCGAACTTGGCGCGATAGGCGTCGTTCAGCTCGTGGAACATGGCGAACTCGCCCTCGCTCAAGCGGTCGAGACCGACACCGTGCTGCTCGGCGGCGGAAAGCTCGCCGATCTCGCCGTCCATCGCTGCCTTGCCGGCGAGGTCGGGGTGCGCATCGAGCACGCGCCGCTGCGTTGCCGCGTCGGCCTCCCGCAGCACCGCGACGAAGGCGGCGTGCAGGGCCTCGACGCTGGCGAAGGGGCGGCGGGCGTGGACCTCTTCCGCCACCCAGGGGCTCGCCTCGACGATGTCGCCGAGCGCCTCGACGAAGGCTGCCCGGTCGAGCGCATCGAGATCCGCGAGACGGATGGTCGCCATGGCACGGTTCCTTTGGACATCGACAAGCCCCTCGACTTCGGCAACTTAGCCCAGGTGGAGTTCGGGGTCAGCCGGGAACCGCGATGGGACGCTTGACGACGCACGTGCTGGATACGGCCACGGGATGCCCGGCCGCGGGCCTCGTGCTGCACCTCGCGGCACTGCAGCCGGAGCGCCGGCAACTGCTGACGGCGACCACCAACGCCGACGGCCGGCTCGACGGCCCGCTGCTGGAGGGCGACGCGCTCCGGGCAGGCACCTACGAGCTCGTGTTCGAGGCGGCGGCGTATCATCGCCGCACCGGCCAGAAGCTGGCCGAGCTGCCCTTTCTGGACGAGGTGGTCATCCGCTTCGCCATCGCCGACCCGGCCGCCCACTACCATGTCCCGCTTCTGCTCTCCCCCTGGAGCTACACGACCTATCGGGGATCGTGAGGCGTGAGGGTCCGCTTCCTCCTCAACGGCGAGGTGCGCGAGGTGGACGCTTCGCCCTCGCGCATGCTGCTCGGCTGGCTGCGCGAGGAAGCGGGGCTCACCGGTAGCAAGGAGGGCTGCGCGGAGGGTGACTGCGGCGCCTGCATGGTGGCGCTGGGCGAGCCGGACGCGGCCGGCAAGTTGCGCTGGCGGGCGGTCAACGCCTGCATCCTGTTTTTGGGGGCGGTGGACGGCAAGGCGGTGCTGACGGTCGAAGGCATCGCCGATCCGGACGGTTCGCTGCATCCGGTGCAGCGCGCGCTGGTCGAGCAGCACGGCTCGCAGTGCGGCTTCTGCACGCCCGGCTTCGTGGTGACGCTCTTCACCCATTGGTGGCGCCGGGGGCCGACCGACCGGGCGAGCCTCGACGACCTGCTCGCGGGCAATCTCTGCCGCTGCACCGGCTACCGGCCGATTTTGGATGCGGCACGGGTCA
>JBMCMJ010000028.1:0-16130 GCA_048615135.1 Pseudomonadota bacterium | reverse complement strand
GGCAGCTACGGCTCGGCCTTCCTGATGACCGTCCTGTTCGGCTTGGCGGCGGTCGTCCTGCTCGTGAGCGCCGCTGAACGGGCGAGGCGCCGCCATGATCCGTGAGATCGAAGATCGAGACGTCGAGGCGGTGGTCAGCCTCTGGCACCTGTGCGGGCTGACGCGCCCGTGGAACGATCCCGTCACCGACATCGCCTTCGCGCGCGGCAGTTCCGCCGCCACGGTTCTCGTGCTCGAAGAGGGTCGGCGGATCGGGGCCGCGGTTATGGTCGGCCACGACGGCCACCGCGGCGCCGTCTACTATCTCGCGACACATCCCGAGTATCGCGGCCGTGGCTGCGGCCGGGCGATCATGGTGGCCGCCGAGGACTGGCTGCGGCAACGGGGCGTGTGGAAGCTCAACCTGCTGGTCCGCAAGAGGAACGACGCCGTGCTCGGCTTCTATGCGGCGCTCGGCTACGGCGACCAGGATTGTCACGTGCTCGGCCGGCGCCTGGACGGCCGCGCCGATCGCTCGCCGGTCGACCCTGCCTCCTCCGCGGACGACCTTTCCCCGCAAGCCGAGCTGGGCTAGACGGGCGCTTCCGGGAGCCCCCCGGCGAAGGAGGACGACGTGCCGCGTACCGGACGCCCCGCCGCGGGCCTCAGACCCGTCTCGCTCGAGGTCGACGTGGCCCGCCACGCCGAGGGTTCGTGCCTCGTGCGCTTCGGTCACACCCATGTGCTGTGCACCGCCACCATCGAAGAACGGGTGCCACCGTTCTTGCGCAACACCGGCAAGGGCTGGGTGACGGCGGAATACGGCATGCTGCCCCGCTCCACCCACACCCGCAGCGCCCGCGAGGCGGCACGCGGCAAGCAGAGCGGCCGCACGCTGGAAATCCAGCGCTTGATCGGCCGCTCGCTGCGCGCGGTCACCGACCTCGAGGGGCTCGGTGAGCGGCAGATCGTCGTCGACTGCGACGTGCTGCAGGCCGACGGCGGCACCCGGACGGCCTCGATCACCGGCGGCTACGTGGCGCTGCACCGGGCGCTTGCCGGTCTGGTCGCCGCCGCGGCTCTGCCGCGGCTGCCCTTGCTCGAGGCTGTCGCCGCCGTGTCGTGCGGGTTCGTCGGCGGCGTGTGCCTGCTCGACCTCGACTACGACGAGGACAGCACGGCGGCGGCGGACGCCAATTTCGTCCTCACCGAAAGCGGCCGGGTCGTCGAGATGCAGGTGACCGCCGAGGACGAACCGCTCGATCTTGCGGTCCTCGACGAGCTGCTCGGGCTCGCGCAAGCGGGGGTGCGGGAGCTCTGCCGGCTGCAGGCCGAGGCGCTGGGGCTCGCGGGCTGAATGGCGCGCGCGTTCACCCAGCGCCATCTGCTGCTCGCGACCCACAATCCGGGCAAGGTGCGCGAATTCGAGGACCTGCTGCAGCCGACCGGCGTCGTCCTGCAGACGAGGGACGATCTGCCCGAGCCCGAGGAAACCGGTGCCACCTTTCTGGAGAACGCGCGCCTCAAGGCGGAGGCGGCGGTCGCAGCGACCGGACAGCCGGCACTGGCCGACGACAGCGGTCTCGAGGTCCACGGTCTGGACGGGGCGCCCGGTATCCACAGCGCCCGCTGGGCGGGCGCGCCGCGCGACTTTGCCCCCGCCATGGCGCGGATCGAGCGCGAGCTGGTCGACCGTTTCGGCAGCCTGGAGGCGGCCGACCGGCATTGCGCGTTCGTGGCGGTGCTGGTGCTGGCTTGGCCCGACGGCCATGTCGAGGTCGCGGAGGGGCGCCTCGAGGGCACGCTCGTGTTCCCACCGCGCGGCGCGGGTGGCTTCGGCTACGACCCGATCGTCCAGCCGCTCGGCGAAACGCGCACCTGCGCCGAGTTGTCCGCCAAGGAAAAGGCCGCGATCAGCCACCGCGGCCGAGCGGTCCGCGCCCTCATCCAGCGCTGCTGGCCGCACGTCGCCTGAGAAGCGGTTTCCAGTGCCCGTCCCACCGTGAACGCCCGCCGTCGACTCTCGTGCGGTGGGCACGGAGTTGGAAGAGTAGCGGATTTCTCACGCCGGCAGCCGGTGCCGGATGCGTGCGCGTAGGTAGCCGTGTATATTTCTTGGCGGCCAACGCTCGGTGACCTCGGCGTCAAGGACCCCGACCGATCGGCAGATCGCGTTTCCGAAAAGCCATCAAGGGGCAGTCCTCGTGCTCCGGTGGACGGCTGAGCTCCCGCCGAGTCGAGCCGAGAGCGTCCGTGGAAGTCGGCCGCGAAACCGAATGTAGTCGCCGTGCAAAGACGTGCAGTGGCGACGCCGGCCCGAAGCGTTGTCGACCACCGGCACACCGGATTGCGCCCCTGGCGCGGGACGGAGTTACGACGGGTCGGGCAGGCTGGCTTGGCCCGCTCGGGAGAAAGTGCACACCGGGTTCCCAGCTCTCGACGAACCTAGCTGCCTCGGCGCCCCCTCATTTCCGTGGCACGCCACTCCGGGCACGCTCGAGCGTGGCGGCGAGGGTGTCGTCGGAGAAGGGCTTCGCTAGGCATGGCGCGTCGACGAAGCGGGGCGGCAGGATGGTCTTGGCGTCGTACCCGCTCAAGAACAGAAAGGGCGTACCGGTCTCGACGAGGCGGTCGGCGATCGCCAAGCTCGTCTCGTCACCGAGGTTGATGTCCAGTACGGCCAGATCGGGGGTGTCGCGCTCGACGAGACGCAGCGCATCGGCCACGCGACCCGTCGGTCCGAGCACCTCGTAGCCCAGGCTCTGCAGCGACTCGGCGATGTCGAGGGCGGTGAGCATCGAATCCTCGACGACCAGCACGGACATTGGACCGACGTCCGCGGCCCGCGTACCCGCGGTCGTCTCCGGAGACTGCGGGTCGGCCGCCAGAACGAAGCGCAGCGGGATCCTCATGTCGCAGGTGACGCCCATTTCCTCGAACCGAAGGTCGGCCTCGCCCTCCAGCTCGTAGCCGAGACTCGTCTCGATGAGCATGCGCCCGAAGCCCCGACGCTGCGGTGTACGGACCGCTGGCCCGCCGTGCTCGCGCCACGTGAGCGCGAGGGCGTCGTCCTCCAGGCGCCAAGCCACATCGACGCTCCCCGACGTCGAGAGCGCGCCGTACTTCGCCGCATTGGTCGCGAGTTCGTGGACCACCATGCCGATGGCCAACGCGGCCTTGGGCGCGAGTTCGATCGTCGGGCCCGCGACCCTGATCCGGCGAGGCGGCCCTTCGAAGTGGCGGAGTTCCTGCTCGACCAAGCAGCGCAATTCGGCACCGCGCCAGCGGCTTGCCGATAGCAGGCTCTGGGCATAGGCCATCGCCCGAATTCGGCGATCGAGATTGCGGACGTAGCCCTCCAGGGTGTCGTCGGAGCGGCGGGTATGGCGCATCAGGGCCTGTACGGTGGCGAGCGTGTTTTTTACGCGGTGGTCGAGTTCGGCCACGAGGAGTGCTTGGCGCTCCTGCGCCTCGGCGCGTTCGCGCGCCACCAGATCGATGCGCTTCAGAACGACTTCGAGGATCGACAGCCGAAGGGTTTGCGCCGCCTCGATCTCGATCGTTTTCCACGGGCGCGATCGGCCCCGTACCGTCTCCCGCCACGCCCTGAACGACGCACGCGGCGACAGCTGGTCCTCCTCCGTCGTCTGGACCACGGCCTTGTTGGGGTTGCCGGCCCAGGTCACGGTGTCGACGAGTTCTCGGCGAAACCAGAGGATCCAGTCCTTCGGCGAGCGCGAGACGGACAGTGCGAGAACGCCCGCCACGTCGCCAAGGACCGCCTCCGGAAAGGTTTCGGTCAGCCGGTCGGTCGAGACCACGCCCTCCTCGCCCCGCGCGTTGAGAAGGCGCGTCAGGTGTTGGACGCCGGCTTGGCCCGGCGTCCAGCCGATCTCGGAGAAGCCGCCGTCGACCCAGACTGCCACGCCGTCGGCCTGAATCAGGTCGAGCAGGTTCGGGCGGAAACGGATCAGCCCGTCCGAGAGGCTCTCCTCGCTGGACAATCGCGCCACGAGTTGTTGGTGAACGGAGCGTTGCTGGAGGCGGTATTCGTAGTCCTGCGCATGCAGCCGTGTTTCGAGTTGCAGCGAGAAGACGTGACCGAACATCTCGCAGGCGGCGCGGACGTCGCATGGCAGATGGTGGGGTTGGCGATGATGGCAGGCGATCAGGCCCCACAGCGCGCCCCGATGCACGATCGAGACCGACATCGATGCCGCGACGCCCATGTTACGCAGATACTGGAGATGCAGCGGTGAGACGCTGCGCAGGCTGGAGAAGGTCAGGTCGAGGGGCCGGCCCGTGACCGGGTTCGTTTCCGGTTCGATCGGGGCTGGCGTATAGTTGATATCCGGGATGATCCGGATCCAGTTCTTGCAGTAGAGTTCTCGCGCCTGCTTCGGGATGTCCGACTCCGGATAATGCAGGTCGAGATAGCTTTCGAGTTCATCCTGTTTGGCCTCCGCGGTGACTTTGCCGCTGCCGTCGTCGAGAAAGCGGTAAACCATCACGCGGTCGAAGCCGGTCACCTGCCGGATCTGGTCGGCGCAGGTTTGGTAGTAGGCCTCGACCGTCGGCGCAGTCTCCAGCGCGGCGAGCATTCGCTGCACCTGCAGCAGCGTGTCGTTCATACCGCCGGTCGATCGCCGGGCGTGTTCGAACTCGATGACGAGTTGCCCGTCCGCCTCGTGGAGGATCGCGTCGATCGGGCCCGAAGGGGTCTCGATTTCGATCTCATAGGTCTTGAGCGGGAGGGGCCGCGCCCGCTTGGCCTGCCCACTCTCGACGAGGCGCCGCGCAGCATCTTCGCCGACGAGTGCGGATAGCGGCAGGCCGAGCGGGTCGTCCGCGTCGACACCGAGCATCGTCCGGTGGTCGCCCGCACACTGGACGATGCGGTGGTGGTCGTCGACGGCGAGGAGACAGCCATGCGGCTGAATCGAGCCCGGGATGTGGATCGGCTCCCGATCGCAGTCGGTCAAGGTCGCTTCGCCGAAGCTCGGCCCTGCTTCGTCCTGCATGGTCTCTCCGTGCTCTCCCGTCGTCGAGAGTGGTTCCCTAGAAGAACAATGCGAACGTTCGACGCGTTGCACCGAGCGCGCGTTCGCGCCGCTCGATTTCGGTGAGCGCACCTTCCAGCTGCGCGAGGAATCGTCGCCAGCGGACCCCGGCGGGCTCCCCGTCGTCGTGGAGATACCGGCCTCCGAAATCCGCGGAAATCCCGAACGAGGCCGCCGCGCGCCTCGCGATGATGCGCCCGCCCAATCGCGCTCCCTCCATCACGTAGATCGCACCCCAGGCTTCGGCCGGCTCGGCGATGCGCAGGTCGGGTGCTGCACTCGGCCGGGCTCGCGCGGCGGACAGGTCGAGCAGGTCGAGGCGGAGACGGGCGAGATCGCCTCGAAGCGGATCGAGGATCGCCTCGGCGAGATGGGGCCGCGTCGCCTGCTCGACCGCGTTGCCCACCGCCTCCATACGTTGCAGGAAGCGGTAGTACACGTCCGGCTCCGCCAGCCTGTCAATGGCGAGCGCCACCTCGACCGCCGCATGCAGATCCGCGCTGCCATCGCGCAGAGCGGCGCGCGCGGATCGCGACGCGAGCGTGGAACCCGATGCCACGGGTTCCTCACCGTTGGAGAGGAGCATGGACGCTCGCATGCGGGGGATCTGTCACGCCTGGCGCCCGAGGCTGTCGCGGATATCCGTCCGTGGCGGCGTCGCTCGTCGCGGCTCGACGACCATCCGGCCGGAGCGCCATGTCGCGGGTCGCGACGATGGCCTGTCGGCCCTCGGTTCGGGCCCAGCCGCGAACTTCGCCATCAGCCAACGGAGATGCCCCGGGGCCTGCGGATCGATCCCATCGTTGTCCTGTTCGGCAGCCTTCCGCCGGCGCCGCTTTCGCGATCGGAGGTCGTCGGCGAAATCTTTCGCAGAAACTGCATGATTGCGAGCCTTCGCTGTCTGCCCTTTTTCGCGTCCTTCATGTCGACTCGATCCCATGGCATCATCGACATTCACGATGCTCGTCATTCGAAATGGATCGCGTGAGCTCATCCAGAGCAGCTTCGCTCGCTGCCGGTGCGACGTCCGGGGGCGAAACGGGCGGACCGATGGCTGCCGGTTCGATCGCGCCGCTGCTCCGCGTCTTCGCCTCGTAGAGCGCCGCGTCGGCCCGGCGGATGAGATCGTTGTTTTCGGTATCGTTCGCCCGGCAGAGGGCGATCCCGACAGAAACCTTGGGCTCGAGCACGTGCTGCTGATAGCGCACCGGTCGCTGGATCCGTTCCAGGATGTCACGTGCGACGACGACCACCCCGCTCTCGTCGGACGTCTCGATGATCGCTGCGAACTCGTCGCCGCCGAGCCGGGCCGCGAAATCCGTTGCGCGCAGTCGCTCCGCGAGTCGATCGGCGACCGCGCAGAGCACGGCATCGCCGGCGAGATGCCCGTGCGCGTCGTTGATCTGCTTGAAGTGATCGAGGTCCATCAACATGAGCGCGACGGTCGCGAGACCGCGGTCATGCCGTGCTCGCGCCTCCTGCAGCCGGGCGAGAAAGGCGGTCCGGTTCGGCAGAGCCGTCAAGGGATCGCTGCAGGCAAGGCGACGCAGCTCCGCCTCGAGCCGGCGCATCTGCGTGACGTTCTGGATATGCAGGACGACGAAACGCGGATGTTCGGCTTCGTCCCGCACCAGCCGCCCGTTGGTCAGCATCGCGCGCGAGCAGCCGTCCAGGCAGGTCGCCTCGATCTCGACGGTCGGTATCTCGTCGCGGTCGCCGACGACACAGGCACGCAGCGCTCGCGCGGCGGCGATATCCATGAACGGCAGGTCATCGACGACGGCGCCGGCCAGGATGTCCGCCGGACTGCCGACGATTTGCGCCAATGCGTGGTTCGCATCGATGATGCGCCGGTCGAGATCGACGATGGCCAGACCGTGCGGTGCATGCTCGAAAACTGCCCGAAACCGCGCCTCGCCCTCCGCCGGCAACGGAAGCTTCGGCGACGAGGGAGTGAGGCGATGCAGCCGAGCGTGCGGCGGGCGGACCGGACGATCCCCGATCGCCCAAGCCAGCGCGATGTCCACGGCAGCCGCGAGGTCATCGGCGCTCACCGGCTTCTCGAGAACGGCAATGCCGCACGCGACGCGCGGCACCATGTGCCCCTGTCCGGTGACGAACACGACCGGTGTGCCGAAGCGTCGCGCGAGTTCGCCGGCGGTCGCGATACCGTCCGTGCCGTGCGCCAGTGTGACGTCCACCAATGCGAGGTCCGGGCGGGCTGCAGCCGCCATGCGGATCGCCGTCGGACCGTCGGCGGCGATGCCGCAGACCTCGTGGCCATGCTCGACCAACACGTCGGCCATATCGCTCGCAACGATCAGATGGTCTTCGACGATGAGTAATCTCGCCACGGCCATCCCCCGAATATCTTCCAGTTATTCTACTTGACAGGAATGACTTCCTCAAGCGGTTTCGTGATGCACGAATTGCGCCCAATTGATGTCGACACCCGTCGCCGTTGCCGCCACCTAGACCATCAACAGGGATGCCAGCCGAGTCGACGCCTTGCCCTCCCGCCGTGTCGGGTCGTCGGGGTGAGGGGGGCAGCCAACCCTCTTCGGTCTCGATCGGCTCGTGCCGTCCGGATCTCCGAACGCGGGACGGGCTACTGGTTTCTCGTTTCCGACCCGAACGCCTGCCCGGTGGCGTTGCCCGCCGTCGTTCGAAAAGCGACCATGTTCACTGCCGACGCTTGGCTGCTGCCGGCGAGGGCGCTAAGGTTCCGGGCGTTCGTTCGATCGGGTCCGAGGGAAATCCGACTGGCTGATCGGGCGACGTTCCCAGAGCCGAAAACGTTGACGGTTCGATGGTCCGGGGCGGTAGCTCAGCTGGGAGAGCGCCAGATTTGCATTCTGGAGGTCGTGGGTTCGAGCCCCATCCGCTCCACCAGGGTTCTCGAGGGTTCGGCCGTTAGCGGATGCGCGTAGACGGCGGCGTCGGCCGCTTCGCGAGCCTCCCCGGCATCCGGCGGATCCGGGCGTGACGCCCGGGCCGCTGTTCCCTCGCCGCTACATGCGGCGTTGCATCTGGGGATCGAGGCGATCGCGCAGGCCGTCCCCGGCCACGTTCACCGCCAGCACCGTCACCGCGAGAAAGATACTCGGAAACAGCACCGTCCACGGCGCCACCGTGAACAAGGCCCTGCCTTCGGCCACGATGTTGCCCCAACTCGGGATCTCGGGCGGCACGCCGGCGCCGAGAAAGCTCAGATAGGCCTCCGAGATGATGGCGGATGCGCAGATGTACGTCGCCTGGACGGTCAGCGGTGTGAGCGTCGTCGGCAGGACGTGGCGGTGGATGATCACGCGGTCCTTGGTGCCGGCGGCAACGGCGGCCTCGACGAAGGGCTGTTCGCGTACACTGAGCACGATACCGCGTACCAGCCGCGTGACCCGCGGTATTTCCGGCAGGGTGATCGCGATGATGATGTTGCGGATGCTGGAACCGGCCAGTGCCATGAAGGCGATGGCGAGGAGCACCGACGGGATCGCCATCAGGCCGTCCATCACCCGCATGACGACGACGTCGACCCACCGCACGAACCCGGCAAGCAGGCCGATCACGAGGCCGATCGCGGTCGCGAACAGGGCGACGGCGAGCCCGACCATGAGCGATACCTGCGCGCCGTGGATCACCCGGCTGAACACGCTGCGGCCCATCATGTCGGTGCCGAAGGGCTCGGCCAGCGTCGGCGCCTCGAGGCGGTTCATGACGTCGAGTGCAGTCGGGCTCTTGGGCGTGATCAGCGGTGCGGCGAGGGCGGCCAACACCAGGAGGGCCATGATCGCCAGCCCGAAGGCGAGCGTCGGATTCCGCTGCACGAACGTACCGAGCGCTGCTCTGCGGGACACCCGGCCATCCGCTACCGGAAGGGGTACAGTCGCCACGATCGTCTCCTCAATTCTGATAGCGGATGCGCGGATCGAACAGCGAATAGCTCAGGTCGATCAGTAGATTGATGAGGACGTAGACGACCGTGAAGATCAGCAGCACGCCTTGGATCACCGGATAGTCCTTGCGCACGATGGCATCGACGGTCAGCCGGCCGATGCCGGGCAGGGCGAACACGGTCTCGGTCACCACCACGCCACTGATCAGCAGGGCGATACCGAGGCCGATGGTCGTGATGATGGGGATCGCCGCGTTCTTGAGGGCGTGGATCAGCAGGATCGGCGGCGTCGTCAGCCCCTTCGCGCGGGCGGTGCGGATGTAGTCCTGGTTGAGCACCTCGATCACGCTGGCCCGGGTCATGCGGGCGATCAGGGCCACGTAGATCATGCCGAGCGACAGCGTCGGCAGCACGAGACTTCTGAAAAACGGCCAGAAGCCCTCGCTCAGACTGGCGTAGCCCTGCACCGGGAGCAGCTTGAATCCGAGCGCGAAGGTGAACACGAGAAGGTAGCCGAGCACGAACACCGGCAGCGAGAACCCGGCAACCGCGAGCACCATGACCGAGCGGTCGACCCAGGTGCCGACTTTCCAGGCGGCGAGCACACCGATGGGCACGCCCACGAGCACGGCGAAGGTGATGGTGGAGATGGTCAACGCCAGCGTCGGCTCCACCCGCTGCAACACCAGCGCCGACACCGGACGGTCGTTGAAGATCGAGGTTCCGAGATCGCCCTGCAGGACGCTGCCGATCCAATCGAAATACTGGATGTGAAGCGGACGATCGAGACCCAGTTGGGCGCGAATCCGCTCGACATGCTCGGGCTGGGCGAAGTCACCCGCGATCACCGCGGCCGGATCGCTCGGGCCCAGGTGCAGGAGGAGGAAGATGATGATGGTGACGACGAACAACACGGGGATCGTCGCCAGGATCCGGCGCACGGTGTAGGCAAGCATCCAAAGGCCCCTTCAGGCAGGGGGGAGGCGGCGCGGGGCCGCCTCCCGTCCGGTCGGCCGTGCTAGTCGACCGAGATGTTCCACAGCGCCATCACCGGGGCCTTCAGCACGCCCTCCACATTCGAGCGCCAAGCCGACGGCATCAGATACTGGCCAAGCATCACGAAGGGCGCATCGTCCATCATGATCTCGTGCATTTCGTCCATGATGGCGCTGCGGGCGGCCGCATCGGTCTCGTTGGCCCAGGCCACGCGCAGTTCCTCCACGGCCTCGTTCTGCGGCCAGCCGAACCATGCGGTCTCACCGGCCGAGACGGCGAGATGCGAGACGGGCGAGGTGGCGCCGATACCGATGCGGGTCATGAACAGGCTCCAGCCGCCGTCGGTCGGTGCGTTGCGCGACGACCGGCGCGACGTGAGCGTGGCCCAGTCCATCGCCTGCAGTTCGACGTTCACACCCAACTGGCGCAGGCGCTCGGCAGTGACGAGCGCACCCGGGCCAGTCGGGTGGTCGGTCGGATGCATGATCACCACGCGCTCGCCCTCATAGACCTGATCGAGCAGTTCCTTCGCCCGCTCCATGTCGGGCGTTACCATCCGCTCACCGCCGCCGGCCGAGGTCTCGGTGGCCGCACCGCACATCATCAGCGAGGAGCAGGTCCGCCAGAAGGCCGGATCGCCGATCATCGCCGTCATGTACTCGGTCTGGTCGACCATGTAGGCGAGCGCCTGACGCGCTTCCTTCTGGTCGAAGGGCGGGTGCAGATGGTTCGGCCGCAGGATGACGATCAGACCGAAGGGGTTCTGCGGCTCGACGACGATGTCGCCGCTCGCCCGCAGCACCGGCACCAGATCGACCGGCGGGGCTTCGAAATAGTCGACTTCGTTGTTCTGCAGGGCGGCCACGGCGGTGGCGGCATCGGGGAGGTAGTACCACTCCACGGTGTCGACTTTGGCTACTTTGCCGCCGGAGAGGCCGACGGCCGGCTCGTCGCGCGGTACGTAGTCCTCGAACTTGCGGTAGACGACCTTGTTGCCGGGAACCCACGCCTCCTCGTCGAAGACGAACGGCCCGGAGCCGATGTAGCTGGTGATCTGCTCGAACGGATCGGTCGCCGCCACCTCGGCCGGCATGATGAAGGGGACGTTGCTCTCGGGCTTGCCGAGGCTCTCGATGACCAGCCCGTAGGGCTCGCTCAAGACCAGCTCGAAGGTCTTGTCGTCGATGGCGGTGAAGCTTTCGGTCACCGCCATGAGGGCGCCGCCCATGTTGTCCCGGGCCGCCCAGCGATTGATCGAGGCCACCACGTCCTCGGAGGTGACCGGCTGGCCGTCGTGGAACAGGAGGCCGTCGCGCAGGGTGAAGCGGTAGGTCAGCCGGTCCTCGCTGACCTCCCAGGTGTCGACCATCTGCGGGTGCGGCCGCATCTCCTCGTCGACCGAGAACAGCGTGTCGTAGATCAGATAGCCGTGGTTCTGCGTCACCGTCGCCGTCGTCCAGACCGGGTCGAGATTACGCAGATCGGCATAGGGTACGACGCGCAGGGTCGTCCCGTCCTGCGCCGCGGCGACGCTGCCGAGCATCGATCCGGCCAGGAGCGATCCGGCGAGCAGCGAGGCCGCCAGAAGGCTTCGAGGAGACATGGTCATGCGTGACACCTCCGTTGGTTACGAGCGTCGGCCATGCCTCGCCCAAGAGACCCGGCGAACGCGATTGGGGCAGGGCAGCCCTGGCGCTGGTGGGCTTGTCCGTCCGCTGTCCGTATGCAAGGACCAAGCCACCCGGCGTTCGAAAGCCTGCCGAAAGCCGATCGTATCCACAACCGCCGATTTCGGAATGCTCATGCTCGAACGCGACTTCTTCGCCGGCCGCTCCGTCGTGATGGCCGAGAACGGCATGGCGGCAACCGCGCATCCCCTGGCCACGCTGGCGGCCTTGGACGTGCTGCGCTCGGGCGGCAACGCGATCGATGCGGCCATCGCGGCGATGGCGGTCCTCTGCGTGATCGAGCCGCATGCGACCGGCATCGGTGGCGATGCGTTCTTCATCGTCGCCAAGGAGGGCGAAACGCCGATCGGGCTGAACGGCTCCGGCCGGGCGCCGCGGGCGGCGACCCTCGACTGGTACCGCGAACAGGGCATCGCCGAGATCGAGGTGCCGACGGCGCACGCGGTGACGATTCCGGGTGCGGTCGATGCGTGGTGCCGCCTGCTGGAGGACCATGGCAGCCGGCCGCTGGAGGACCTTCTGCGACCGGCGATCGGCTACGCCCGTGACGGGTTTCCGGTGGCGCCCCGGGTCGCCCACGATTGGATTCGATTGGAGGGCAAGCTAGGGCTGGATCCGATCACCGCCGCCCGCTTCCTGCCGGGCGGGCGGGCCCCTCGAGCGGGCGAGCGACACGTGCAGCCGGAATTGGCCCGCACGCTGGAGACGATCGCGCGGCACGGCCGCGCCGGGTTCTACGAGGGATGGGTCGCCGAGGACCTCGTCCGCCGGCTGCAGGAACGCGGCGGGCTGCACCAATTGGAGGATTTCGCCGGCAACGAGCCGACCTACGTCCAGCCGCTCGCCGTCACCTATCGCGGCCACGACGTGCTGGAACTGCCACCCAACGGCCAGGGCCTGATCGCGCAGGTGATGCTGAACGTGCTCGCTGGCTACGAGTTCGGCAGTGACCGGTTCGACGAAGCCGACCGCATCCACCTGCTGGCGGAAACGGCGAAGGCCGCCTATGCCCTGCGGGACGGATTGATCGGTGATCCCGAGCACGTCGACGTACCGGTCGAGACCATGCTCTCCCAGGCCACGGCCGAACGGATCCGCGCTGGCCTCCGGCTGGACCGCGCCGGTCCCGCGCCCCGGCCGGCGGACGTCCTCCACAGCGATACCACCTATCTCTGCGTGGTCGATCGCGACCGCACGGCGGTGTCGTTCATCAACTCGCTGTTTTCCGGTTTCGGGAGCGGCATCATGGGCCCCGAAAGCGGCGTGATGCTGCAGAACCGCGGCTCGAGCTTCCGCCTGATCGAAGGGCACCCGAACGCGATCGCGCCGGGCAAACGGCCGATGCACACGATCATTCCGGGCATGCTCGCCAAGGACGGCCGCTGCGTGATGCCGTTCGGCGTGATGGGCGGGCACTACCAACCGACCGGCCACACCCAACTCGTCACGCGCATGCTCGATCTGGGACTCGACCCGCAGGAGGCGTTGGCCTGGCCGCGTTCCTTCGCCTACGAGGGTGAACTGAGGTTGGAGCGTCCCGTCGGCGGCAAGGTGGCCGAGGTTTTGCAAGAGCGGGGGCACAAGGTCACCTGGTTGAGCGATCCGGTGGGGGGCGGCCAAGCGATCTGGATCGATCGCGAACGCGGCATCCTCGTCGGTGGCTCGGAACCGCGAAAGGACGGTTGTGCCCTCGGTTATTGACTCCGAACCCGAAACCGGCATCGCCGTCGGCCGGTCCTTGCTCGAGGTCGAAGCGCTGCAGACGCAGTTCTTCACGCGCGACGGCATCGTCCGCGCCGTAGACGGCGTTTCGTTCGACGTTCACCGGGGCGAGACCGTCGGTGTGGTCGGGGAATCCGGCAGCGGCAAGAGCGTCACGGCACTCTCGATCATGCGGCTGCTGCCGCCGGGCAACGCGCGCATCGTCGGTGGCCGCATCCGGCTCGACGGCCGCGACCTGACGGATGTCGACGAGGCGACCATGCGCCGGATTCGTGGCGGTGACGTCGCCATGATCTTCCAGGAGCCGATGACGTCGCTGAACCCGGTGCTGAAGATCGGCTACCAGCTCGCCGAGGCGATCGGCGTGCACCGGGGATTCGGCCGCCGCTCGGCGCGGCAGCATGCGCTGGCGATGCTGAAGCTCGTGCGCATTCCCGAGCCCGAGCGCCGCTTGAACCAGTACCCGTTCGAGCTGTCCGGCGGGATGCGGCAGCGCGTGATGATCGCGATGGCGTTGAGCTGCGATCCCAAGCTCCTGATCGCAGACGAAGCGACCACCGCCCTCGACGTAACGATCCAGGCGCAGATCCTCGAGCTCATCAAGGACCTGAAGGCGCGGCTCGGCATGGCCGTCATCATGATCACCCACGATCTGGGCGTCGTCGCCGAAACGGCGGATCGTGTGGTCGTCATGTACGCCGGCAAGGTGGTCGAGAAGGCGAGCGTCAAGGACCTGTTCCGGCAACCGCTCCACCCGTATACGAGGGGGCTTCTGGCCTCCATCCCGAAACTGCCCGTGGCCGGGGTCGAGCTGCGCGGCAAGCGCGAGCCGCTGCCCGAACTGCAAGGCTTCGTCCCGTCGCTGCGCAATCCTCCGGCCGGTTGCCGGTTCGCCGAGCGCTGCGCGATGGCCCGCCCGCGCTGTCGGGCCGAGGAGCCGCCCTTGGTACGCGTAGGCGGCGGTCGCGAGTCGGCCTGCTTCTTTTGGCAGGAGATGACGGGAGATCGGGTGCATGGCTGAGCCCGCGCTCCTGGAGGTGAGCGACCTCACCAAGCATTACCCGGTGTACGGCGGCGTGCTGCGACGCGAGATCGCGAACGTCCGCGCCGTGGACGGGGTCAGCTTTCGGGTGCACGCGGGCGAGACGCTCGGGGTGGTGGGCGAGAGCGGCTGCGGCAAATCCACCGTGGCAAGGTGCGTCCTGCGGCTGGTCGAGCCGACCTCGGGGCGTCTGTTGCTGAACGGGGTCGACATCACCCATCTGGAGCGCGCCGCGGTCCGGCCGTATCGGCGCCAATTGCAGGCGGTGTTCCAAGATCCCTATTCGTCGCTCAACCAACGCATGCGCGCCTTCGACATCGTCGCCGAGCCGCTGCGCAATTTCGGCCTGCCGGTGGAGCAGGACGCGATCGCCGGACTGTTCGAGCGGGTCGGTCTGCGGCCCGAACAGATGCAGCACTACCCGCACGAATTCTCCGGGGGACAACGCCAGCGGCTCGTCATCGCCAAGGCCCTGGCGCTGCGTCCGGCGTTGATCGTCTGCGACGAGCCGGTCTCCGCGTTGGACGTCTCGGTCCAGGCACAGGTCATCAACCTGCTGACCGAATTGCAGGACGAGATGGGCATCGCCTATCTCTTCATTGCCCACGACCTCGCGGTCGTGGAACACATCAGCCACCGGATCGCCGTCATGTATTTGGGCGAGGTGGTCGAACTCGCCGACAAGCGCGATCTGTTCGACGAGCCCCTGCACCCCTACACCCAGGCGCTGTTGGCAGCGGTCCCGATCCCCGACCCCGAGGTCGAACGCGAGAAGATGGTGCTGTCCGGCGACGTGCCTAGTCCGATGGCGCCACCATCGGGTTGCCGCTTCCACACCCGCTGTCCTTTCGCCTTCGAGCGCTGCCGGGTCGAACGACCGACGCTGCGCGAGGTCCGGCCGGGGCACATGGCCGCTTGCCACCTCCACGACTGATCCGCGACGCGACGCAGGGAGCCGCCGATGCGCAGGAACCTCGATCTGGAGACGGCGGTTGGCGACGTCGAGGCTCGTTTCGTTGCCGCCAACGCCAGGAGCAAGGCGCGGTTCGACGCCGCGCTCGGTGTCATGCCGGGCGCCAACACGCGGACGACCCTGCACTTCGACCCGTTCCCGGTGACGATCGTCGCCGGCGAGGGAGCCACGCTGACCGATCTGGATGGGCACCGCTACACCGACTTTCTCGGTGAGTACACGGCAGGGCTCTACGGTCATTCCAACCCGGTCATCGCCGAAGCGGTGCGCGACGCGCTGGCCAGGGGCACGGTCCTCGGTGGGCCGAACACCTACGAGGCGCGGTTCGCCGAGTTGATGTGCGCTCGCTTTCCGGCGGTCGAGCGGGTCCGCTTCTGCAACTCCGGCACCGAGGCCAATCTGATGAACCTGTGCCTCGCCCGGGCGGTGACACAGCGGCCCAAGATCATGGTCATGGACGGCGGCTATCACGGCGGCGTCCTGTCTTTCGCCAACGGCGGGTCGCCGATCAACGCGCCCTTCGAGATCGTGCTCGGTCGATACAACCGGACCGAGCCGACGCTGGAGGCGCTGCGCGCCCACGCCGGGGAAGTGGCCGCCGTGATCCTGGAGCCGATGATGGGGGCCGCCGGATGCATCGCCGCGCGGCAGGATTTCCTCGAAACGTTGCGCGAGGAGACGGCGCGGCACGGCATCCTTTTGATCTTCGACGAGGTGATGACGTCGCGCCTCGCCGTCGGTGGGCTGCACGAGCGTGTCGGCGTGCGGCCCGACTTGG